>CAZZZK010000014.1:0-20034 GCA_964658555.1 Vulcanimicrobiota bacterium
GATGACGGCGAGGGTCGCGATCGCGTGCGGGAGGCCGATCGCCTGCAGCCGTTTGATCGGCGGCCGAATGCCTTCGCCGATCACGATCGCGCTGAAGACGAGGATGAGTTCGCTGCTCGCGCGCGAGACGAGCAGCGACGCGGCCGCGAGCAACACGACGAGACCGACGATGCTCCAAAGCGTCGCGGGACTGATGGAAATTCTGCGTTCCACGTTACCGTCCCCGAGGCGCGTGCGTTGTGCGAGCAGTTATCCAGAAGGAGCGAATACTAACCATGCGACCGAAGGGCGCGCTCGGCGCGATGCGGGATCGTCGCGCATGCGGATGACGCTCGTTCTGTTCGGCACGGCCGCGCGTCTCGCGCTGTTCGGCGCCCTCGCCGCGTGCTCGCGGGCGCACGACGCGGGCGGCCGCGCGAACCACGCGTGGACGGTTCCGGGCATGCTCAGCATCGGCGTCGCGTCGATGCCGAACTCGCTCGACCCCGTGCTGCGCACGCAGTATCTCGAACTGTTCATCGCGCGCTTCATCTTCGATCCGCTCGTCGCGACGAGCGTCGACGGCAGCCTCGAACCGAAACTCGCGCGGGTCGTGCCGACGTTGCGAAACGGCGGCATCTCGGCGGACGGCCGCACGATCACCTATCGTCTGCGTTCGGGCGTTCGCTGGCAGGACGGCGCTCCGTTCACGAGCGCCGACGTGCGGTTCACGTATCTCGCGTACATGGATCCGCGCAACAACGTCACGACGCGCAGCGGATACGAGGAGATCCTGCGCATCGATACGCCGGACGCGCTCACGGCGGTCGTGCATCTGAAGTATCCGAGCGCGCCGTTCGTGCGCGAGTTCACGACGCAGGGCGGCGTCGTCCCGGCTCACGCGTTCAAAGACGCGGGTTCGCTCAACGCGTCGGCGTTCAACGCCGCGCCGATCGGTACGGGGCCGTTCCGAGTCGTGCGATGGGCGCGCGGCGACCGGATCGAACTCGCGGCGAACGACGCGTATTATCTCGGCAAACCGAGCGTGCGGCGCGTCGCGATCCGCTTCTTCCCGGACGAGAACGCCGCCGCGAACGAACTTCGGACGCACGACATCGACTGGCTATGGGGCGCATCGACCGTCGCCTACCGGCGCTTACGCGACGTGCCGACGCTGCACGCGATGCTCGAGCGTGCGAACGCGTTCTACGGCGTCGAACTCAACGGCGCGCATCCGCCGCTCGACGACGTTCGCGTGCGGCGCGCGATCTCGGCCGCGATCGATCGCGACACGCTCGTCGCGAAGATCGCATTCGGCGCGGCGAGCGTCGCGAACGCCGATCTTCCGAGTTTTCTCTGGACGCACGATCCGCGTTTCGTCGGGCAGCGGTACGATCGCGCGGCCGCGCGGGCGCTGTTCGCGGAGGCGGGCTGGCGCCCGGGCGCGGGCGGGACGCTCGAACGCGACGGCCGGCTGCTCGCGCTCGTGATGGTCTTCGCGAGCGGGAACGCGACGTCGCAGGCGGCGGCGATCCAGGTGCAGTCGCAACTGCGGGCGCTCGGCGTGGCGGTGGCGCTCAAGCCCGTCGACCCGAACCGCCTCTTCGCGCCGTACGGCAGCGGCGGCGTCCTCGCGCGCGGCGATTTCGATCTCGAGTGGAGCGGCTTTTTCGAGAGCGACGATCCCGACGACCACGTCCTCTTCACGTGCGCGGAGCGTCCGCCGAACGGCTTCAATTTTTCCCGGCTGTGCGACTCGCGGGTCGATGCCGCGGAACGCGACGCGCTGACGACCTACGATCGCTCGGAGCGCAAGGCCGCGTACTCGCGCGTGGAGCGGCTGCTCGCGGACGACGTCCCGTACGCGTTCGTCTGGTGGCCGTTGCTTCCGCAGATTTTCGATACCGATTTCAAAGGATACGAAGTGCGGCCGGGCTATCGTTCGACGAACCCGCAATCGTGGTCGATCGGTTCGTAGCTCAGCCGGGTTTCGTGCGCGGACCGAAAAGGCTGATCGTCATCGGCGCCGCCGGGCGCTGCGGCTGGTGGGCGGAGGCTTCCTGCAGCGCGATCGCTCGTTCGCCGAGCTCGACGGATCGCGCGGCGAGTGCGATCGATCGCTCGCCGAGATCGCGCGAGCGTTCGTTCGCATCGAGCGAACGCGCCGCGAGCTCGGCCGAACGTTCGGCGAGTTCGATCTGACGTTCGAGCATGCGCAGCGCGAGATCGTTCTGCCGGACGTTCCGGCTCGAATCGAACGACGTCTTCGTCGCGAGGACGATCGAGACGAATCCGTACGTCGCCGCGATGTAGGCGAAGAGCAGCAGCGTGACGTCGCCGTTGAACGTGTCCGGCCGGAGGACGTGAAGCGCGACGGGTGTCGCGAGCAGCACGAGATAGCCGATCGCGAACGACCACGTCAGGCCGGACGCGACGCGGCGCTTCCGGCGTTCGCTCTCTCTGAAGTCGGAATACATGCGCCCGGCACTTCAACGACGTGATGGTATATCATGCAGTGATCGGGGCCGACGCGCGTCGGGTCGGCGCAACGCGCGCCCGGCTAGGGGAGCGATCCGACGGCGTCGCGCTGCGGTCGCGCGAGCAGCTCTCGAATCGACGAACCGTCGAACGTGACGGTACGAGCGACGACGAAATTCTTATCGACGTACGAGTCGACGAATCGGCAGCCGTAGAAGACGGCGCCGGTCTTGCAGACGTCGTTCTCGACGAGCCAAACGTGCGCGCGGCCGCGGGCCGCGTCGCCGAGGCTCGCTCGAACGTCCTCTTCGCTTCGCACGGCGAAATCGTTCTCGTCGAAGCGATCGAACGTCAACGGTCGCGGGATCGCCGCGATCGGCCGGCCGTCGAAATAGTAATGCAGCGGCAGGCTCGCTTCCTCATCGAAGACCACGACGGCGTCGTTCGGCCCGACGTTCGCGCGCAGATAGGAACCGACGCGCTGCCAGTCGCCGGCCTTCGCCAAGCCGTGATAGTCCGTCCACAGCGAGAGGACGGTCAGGATGCCGTACGCGGACCCGAACGCGGCACCGAGCGCGCGGCGCCGGTTCGAAGCGACGCCTTCGGCGAGCGCGAAAACGGCGAGTATCGTCGGCGCGAAAACGACGGCCGTCTGCCGAGGCCAAACGACGGGCACGTGCACGAAGACGAATGCGGCGAAGACGGTGCAGAGCGCGATCGTCACGACCGCGAGCGCGCGAAACGTATCGCTCGCAAAGCGGATCGATCGCGCGGCGAGCACGATCGGGATGATGACGACGGCGAGATAGAGCGCGTTTCGCGCGAGATTGTGCGACCAGCTGCCGACGAATCGATGCGGGAAGACGAAGTCCGGCAGGATCTGGAAGACGCCGAGCGGCGGAAGATGATTGCCGGCATAGACGACCGAGGTGTACGCGCTCATCTGCTTCGGGACGATGACCGCGAGCGGCGAGATCGCGGCGAGGATGCACAGCCCCGCGGCGACGTACGCCGCGAGACGTCGCATCCGGCCGCACGCGACGAGCATGACGGCACCCGCGACCACGAGCGTCGTTACGTAATACTGCGTGTACGCGGCGAGGACGGCGAGGACGACGAACCAGACACGCGCCGGGACGTATGCGTCGTCGTCGTACCAGCCGCGGAAGAGCGCGTACAGCAGCGCCGTCGAGAGGGCGAGCGCGAGCGCGTACGGCCGCGCCTCGACGGACGCCCACACGACGAACGGGTTGAACGCGACGACGAGCGCGACGGCGTCGGGCCGAACCGCGCGGAGATATCGCGCGGCGAAGCGCCGGCAGATGAGGATCGTTACGAGCGAAGCGGCGATCGAGAGGAGGCGTGCGAAAAATAGCGAGTGATCGGCGATGCGCCATAGCTCGAGGATCGGAAAATACAGTGGAGCTTGCGCTTCGAAAAACGTGCCCGCGCGGAGCGCGTAGGCGAACCCGGCGCCGGTCGTATGCAGCGTGTACGCCTCGTCTTGCCAGACGTTGAGACGAAACGCGAGGAACGAACAGAACGCGATGAAGACGAGGACGATCGATAGGAATCGAGGCCGGCTTTCCGCCCACGAAGACGCATCCGCGCCGTTCGGCGGTTCCGGCGAGAGTCGTCGCACAGAGCCACTCCACCTTCGACGGGCCATCTCCGGAACGGACGATCGTCGCATCGTTTCGGACGAAGCGACGCGCCGGAAGAAGGCACATCGGGCGCTTTAATAGCCGACGTGCGAAACGCCTCTCGAGCGGAGACGTCAGTTTTTCGCTCGGCCGCCGGAGCGCATCGCCGTACGCGCGCACGTCCCATGTTGAGAGGGAGTAGATTCGGCGATCGCGCGGAGGACGGGCTTCACGTCGCGCTCCGGCCGTTCGTCACGTCGCTCGCGCGAGAGCGCTAGAACGACGTCAGCTGCGGTACGGGTCCTTGGATTTTGAAGATCCTCATATTTTGGAAGACGATCTGTTCGGAGAGCGCGTTCGAAGCCGTGCCGCTCGCCCAGTGGTATTCGTAGATCCCCCATCCGATCTCCGTATACGACGTCGTCGGGACGACGTTCGAGCCGTTATATTTTTCGACGAGGGCGCCGTTGCGATAAAGATAGGCGAAGCCGCTCGAATCGTTCGTGTTCTTGAATTGAATCTCCCAATCGTCGGTCTCGCCGACGACGTACGGCGCCTGCCAGGAGCGGTGACGTCCGTACGGCGTCCCCGCGCCGAGCCCGAGCACGCCGCCCGCTTCGAAATACCAATACGTCCGGCCGGTTCCGTCGTTCTCGAGTCCGAGCGCCGTGTTCACGGTTCCCGGGCTCGGATGGACCTGAAAGATCAGATTCTGCGAGCCGGGGACGTCCTCGGGCGAGTTCGTCGTCGTACGAAACGCGACGTCGTACATGGCGTTCGGCTGGAGCGGGTGCGGGAGAAACGTCTGCATCGATCGCCACGAACCTCCGGGATCCTGCGCGGCGAGGCTCGAGCGCGTGATGTGAAACGTCGCCGCGCCGGTTTGGCCGGAACACTGCGGATACGCCGCGGTCGTGCACTTCGGCGCGTGGCCCGAGAACGTCGGCGGCTGCGTTTCACCGTAGCTGCGCGAGGTCTGCTCGTACGCGCTACCGGCACTGCTGTCGAACGCCGTCGTGCGTCCCACGAGCGTCGTCGATTGCGTCGTCGACGCCTGCACGGCATCGCTCGCCGTCGCCCGCGAGTCGAGGGCGGCGGACGGGTCGACGGATTCGCTCGTCGGAGCGGACGGCGCGCTCGTTCGGACAACGGAGATGCTCTGCGTTTGCGGCTGATACGGCGTCGAACTCGCGGCTCCCGACGAGCACGCCGCGACCGGCGCGAGGGCGGCCACGACGGCGACGCGGGCCGCCGACGAGCGCGAGGCCGCCGTCCGCTTCGTGCGGCACGGATGATGATTCATCGAAACCTTTCGTATTCCGCATGCGACGCGTCGCGGATCGAACCGCGGATGCGCCGGCGATGCCGAAGAGTTCGCGAGGCGCGCCCGCAAGACGACGCCGGTCTCGGAGGACCGGTCGTTCGCGAGGTGCTGCCGCGAGGGAGACGTCGATTGCACGGGCGAGCGCGGTGCGTCGCACGTTCAATTGTTAAGACCTTGCGACAATCGACGAGAACCGTAGCTCGGCCGGAGCGTTGGTGTGATTCCGTACCGGCGATGCTACGCGAACTCTGCTTCCGGTTGCCCGGCATCGCGCCTTCAAAATAGAATTGAAGTAAAGAAATGAATACGGGCTTCGCGACTACGAGATATGCGATCGTATACGACGTACGCGATGCGCAGGTCGGCGAATCGCGCGCTCTCGAAGCGGTCTCCAGTCGAGCGCACGTTAATTTCGAAGATAGCGGGCGGTTCGACGAGGGCTCCTCGGACGCGCGCGACGCGAGTGCTTTAGTGCAAAACTATTCGAGGACGATGCCGACGAAACGGCGTACGGGACGGCCGACTCGAAGCGCCCCCGATCCGTTCGCTCGCGTCGCCGAGGCGAACGTTCGACGGTGTCGTGCGAAGCGGCGAGCGCGCAACGCAGGCGAAAGAGAAGAGAGCCGCCGAGTGTTTCTCGGCGGCTCCTTTCATCGTGTTCGTCGCTGCGCGAACCTTAGAACGACGTCACCTGCGGGACGGGTCCCGGGATCTTGTAGATCTTCATATTCTGGAAGGTGATCTCTTCGGAGAGCGCGCTCGAAGCCGTGCCGGTCGCCCAGTGGTACTCGTAGATCCCCCAGCCGAGTTCGGTGTAGGCCGTCGTGGGGACGACGTTCGGACCGTCGTATTTGTCGACGAGGACGCCGTTTCGATAGAGGTACGCGAAGCCGCTCGAATCGGCGGTATTCTTGAACTGGACTTCCCAATCGTCGGTCTCACCGACGACGTAGGGCGCTTCCCACGAGCGATGCCGTCCGTACGGCGTGTTGGCGCCGAGCCCGAGCACGCCGCCCGCCTCGAAGTACCAGTACGTGCCGTTGGTGCCGTCGTTCTCGAGACCCAGTGCCGTGTTGACGTTTCCCGGGCTCGGATGGACCTGGAAGATCAAGTTCTGCGATCCGGGTACGTCCTGCGGCGAGTTCGTCGTCGTACGGAATGCGACGTCGTACATGGCGTTGGGTTCGAGGGGATGCGGTAGCAGCGTCTGCATCGATCGCCACGAGCCCCCGGGCTCTTGGGCGGCGAGGCTCGAACGCGTGATGTGGAACGTCGCGGCGCCGCTCTGGCCCGAGCACGTCGGGTAATCCGCGTTCGTGCACGTCGGCGCGTGTCCGGAGAACGTCGGCGGCTGGATCTCGCCGTAACTCGTGGACGTCTGCTCGTACGCGGAGCCGGCGGAGCTGTCGAACATCATCGAGCGATTGCCCGGAACCGTGGTCGGAGCCGCCGAGGGTACGGCGGTGGGAGCGGCGGTCGGCTTCGCCGTGGGAGCCGGCGTCGGCGGTGCGGTCGGTACGGACGTCGGCACGGCGGTCGGGACGGGCGTGCCCGGCTGCGGCGTCGACGTCGGTACGATCGGCGACGGCGAACCGGCGTCCGCGGCCGTCGTCACCCGTACGTCGTCGAAACGCTCGCTACCGTTGTTCCACGTGCGCAGCGCGATGCCGCCCCGCGCGAAGGACGCGTCGGTCACGCTTCCGAGCGGCTGGAACGCGGTCGAATAGTTGTACGCGACGTACGCCGAAATACGATTCCCCGTGAAGCTGAGCCGCAGGCGATAGTACGGATTCGCCGCCGTGGTGAACGGTCCGCCGGTCAATTCCGTCCAGCCGTGCTCGTCGTGACGATGGATGTACCAGAATTCGCGACCGGAACCTCCGATATCGGACCGCAACTCGAGGGCGTAAAAATGCGACGAATCGACGACGCGACCCATGAGCATGATGCCGCCCGCGTGGTTGACGTCCGCGTCGCGGACGGCTTCGCTGTCGACGGCGTAGTCGGCCCACGATGCTTGACCGGCGACCGTGGGGTGCGCGACGGAGCCCGCGATCGAGCTCTGACAGAACTCCGTCGAATGGCCCTGCGGTTTGCACGCCTGCCACGAACCCGAAAGGCTGGTCCAACCGGCCGGTAGCAATCCGATTCGATCCGATTCGAAATCGTCGTACATGAGCTGCCGCGACGCGGCGGCCGCCGGAAGCGCGGCCGTGGTCGAAGCCGTTACGGCGCGCGAGGTATCGACGGATTCGCCTTCGGGTGCCGCGGAGGCACCGCTCTGAGCGGCGGAAAGCGTTTGCGCCGGAGGGACGTAGGTCGAGGGGGTCGTCGCTCCGGACGAGCAGGCCGCGACCGGCGCGATGCCTGCGACGAACGCGAGACGGACCGTCGCCAGCCGAATGGCGGCGCGCCGATCGTTGCGGCGAAGATGCTGGTTCATTGAAGACCCTTCGTTCGTTCGGTGAAGGCGACGCATCCGCAGAAAGTCGCGACAGCAGCAATGTCGCGACGTGCGGGCAATGAGCGCGACCCACTTCGCAACGATCCATCGATCGGAGCGTCATCGCGATGAGATTAAGAATCGGCGATGCGAACGCGCGCAATGTGAGGTGTATCCGAATCGCGTGCGGCGCGTGCCGGCGGACGCGTGCCCAAAGATTGTTAAGAGCTCGATACAATCGTTAAGGCGGCGTCGTTTTCGTCGAGTGGTGCGCGCGACCGCTCAACGATGACGAATCGAAGCGCGGCCGCTCGTCGACGAATCGCGCGAGACGATTCGTTCCTTGATTATTGATTGGTAAAAGAAAAGCGATCGCACGAGCTTTCGCAGCGGAGCCGACACCGCGGCTTCGTCGGAAGAGGACGCGCGGCTACTCATCGCGCTTCGGACGTTTCGTCCGGATCGGAGGCCGCTCGTTCGCGGCGGGCCGATACGCGTGCCGAGGAGCATTCTCGAAATCGATCGACGAATGCAACACGCCGGGACGGGTGCTCGCTCGACCGTGCGGGACCTCGCCGGACAGCGACGCCGAGAAAGCCGCACCGCTGGGAAAGGTTCGCAGGCGCACGTGCCGACGACGACCGGGCTACCGAAACGCATCTTACACGCGGCGTCGTATCACGGTGCGACGGCGGGCGGCGTCATTCCGATGATCCTGCGCTTGGCCCGCGAGATCGTCGATCGCGGCGGCGCGTTCGCACTCGTCGCACCGCGCAACGCTGCGGCGACGTGGCATGCGAGCGTCGCCGAATCGGGCGCGGAACTCATTCTCGTCGACGACGCCGCCGGAGCCCTCCGCGCGATTCGCGCGTGGGATCCGGATCTCGTTCACGTGCATTTCTACGGCTGGGACGTGGCCGTCCCGATCGGGTTATGGCTCCGCCGTCCGAGGATCGTCTTTCACGTTCATTCCGCGCTGAATCGCGGAGGGCGTATCCCGCAGGCGATCCGATTCTTCGTAAAGTTCCGGCTCGTCGGCGCACGCATCGAACGCTATCTCGCCGTTTCGGATGCGATCGCATCGGAACTCGCGGCGGTAGGCGTCGCGAAACGCAAGATCGCGACGGTGCGTAACGTCGTCGATAGCGAGCGTTTTCGCCCACCCACGCTCGCCGAACGCGCCCGTGCCCGCGCCGCGCTCGGCCTCGGGGACGCACGTGCGATCCTCTTCTTCGGCTGGGAGCCGCGGCGCAAGGGCGCCGACGTGCTCTTCGAAGCGCTCGCCGAACTCGAGGACGTGACCGTCATAACCGTGGCGACGCCCGCGGAGACGCGCTCGCTCCTCGCGCAGCGCGCGACGGTCGTCGCATTCGAACGCGTCGACGACGTCGTACCGCTGCTTTGGGCCGCGGACGTGCTCGCGGTTCCGAGCAGAGCCGAAGGGTTGGTTCTCGTGCTTCTCGAGGCGACGCTCGCGGGACTCGCCGTCGCCGCGAGCGATCTGCCGACGATGCGCGAGGCTGCCGCGGGAAGCACGCGGGTACGCTTCTCGCCGGTCGGCGACGGGCGTCGTCTCGCCGAATCGATTCGAGAGCTCTTCGCCGCACCTGCCGGCGAGACGCGGGCAGGTGACGAGGCGGATTCGCTCGGTACGTGGGCGGCCGCGGTCCTACGCGTCTATCGGCGCGAGTGAGCGTTCACGCGGCGGCGTGGAAGAGAAATTCCGCCGCCGTCTTCGAGACGATCGAGAGATCGAGGAACAGCGACCATTGCTCGAGGTAGAACAGGTCGTAGCTCAACTTCTCCGAGACCTCGGACGGCTTGAGCGTGCGGCGCATGTGGACCTGTGACCACCCGGTGAGCCCGGGCGAGACGAGGTGACGCTCGTCGTACCGGGGGATCGACGCGCGGAACGTGTCGACGAACGCCGGACGCTCGGGACGAGGTCCGACCATCGACATCTCTCCGCGGAGAACGTTGACGAGCTGCGGGATCTCGTCGAGGCTGCTCCTGCGCAGGAAACGCCCGACGCGGGTGACGCGGGAATCCCCGCGCACCGCCCAGACCGGCCCGGAATCCGTTTCCGCATCGACGCGCATCGAGCGCAACTTGAGGATGTCGAAGACCTTGCCGTTCCGGCCGACGCGTTGCTGCCGGTACAACAGCGGGCCCGGCGATTCGATCTTGATCGCGATGAGGCAGAGCAGCATCACGGGCGAGCTCAGCAGCAGCATGATCGACGCGAAGAAGACGTCGAACGTGCGCTTCACGATCCGCGCCTTCATCGTGCACGCTTTGAGCTGTCCGAAGACGAGCAGCGCCTGGTCGCCGAATATTTCGAGGTGCGCCGTATACGCATGCACGCGAAAGCGCGGCGGCGCGAACGTGACTTTCATCTTCCGGCGCGACGCGGCATGCAGCAGGAGCGGTAGGACGGCCGGGGGGAGCGATTCCGTGAACATCAGCGTATCGCAGTTCCAGCCGCTCGCGTCGTTGAACCAGCGGACGCGCGAGAACTCGCTATCGGAAAGATCGACCGATGCGATCGTTTCGTCGAGATCTTCGACGTCGATCCGAAGCACCTCGATACCGCCCGTGGCTCGCAGCGTCTCCGCGGCCGCCTCGGCGCGCGACGGGCGCCCGATGACGGCGATCCGTCGCGGGACTCGCTTCGATGCGGCGCTCCGCCGCGCGTAGATGATCGATCGCGTGATACCGATCCCGATCGTCGAGAAGCCAAGCGACATGAGTATGAGGAGCCGAGACGTCGAGATCAACGGGAAGAAACTGAAGAAGATGAGGAGCGGTGCGGCTCCGATGGTGAGCGCCGTCGTCGCGTAATAAAATTCGTCGCGGATCGATGCGGCGAACGAGCGCCGGTAGAGACCGAGACGCTCGAAGATGAGTAATTGGAAGCAGATGACGACGATCGAGGATTCGAGCGCCGTATAGACGCTGAAATCTTTCGCCGGATGGAGATGTAACCGGACGAAGATCTGCATTGCCAGGAGCGCGGAGATCGCGAACGAGCCGATGTCGGTGACCAGCAGCAGCAGGATCCACGTCATCGGGAACACGAGCGGTTTGCGCTGCGCCGAGACGGTCGACGGCAGCAGGAGTTTGAGCGACGGGTCGGCCGATTCCATACCCATGGAGGCGCTCACGCCTTTCGAAGAAGCGATCGACGTATGAGTCGAGCGGAGAACGCGGACAGGTCGAAGATGTACTTCGTGCGGCCGCCGGTCGCGTAACGGCCGGAGGTGACGTTACACTCGCCAAATAAACTATCACGTACGCCTATGCACAGAAAGCCCCTTAATTTCGGGTGTGCGTTTGTATGTGTGCGACGGCGTTCGCGCGCGATCTACGTAGGTGATAGGGATTACGTTGCGTTTTGAACGTGAGGAGCTCGGCCGTATCGATGCTGCGAACGGCCGCTCGCGCTCGATCGATGCGATATCGACGATCCTACTCGGCTTGTTCGTCGCGCTCGTCGTCATCGGACAATTCGCGGCTCGGCCGCATCGTTCGTATCTCGAAGCGACGGGAGACGATTTCGCCGCATTCTACTGTGCGGGCTCGCTCGCTCACGCGCACGCCGACCCGTACCGCGTCGAGCCCTTACGCACGTGCGAGCGCACGGTATCGGGCGGCGGCGGCCGCGCCGATACCGTGGTCGATCCCGCTCCGCTCCCCGGATACGCCGTCGCGTTCTTCGCGCTTGTCGCATTCCTTCCGTTCGCGGTCGCGAAGGCGCTTTGGTTTTTCTCGATGGTCGCGTCGCTCGCGATCGCGGCGTTGCTGCTCGGCCGCATGACGTCGTTTCCGTCGCTCTACATCTTTTTGGGATTGTGCGTCGCCGACTACGAATCGTTTCAATTCGGCCAGCTTCCGCCGCTCGTGATCGCCGCGATCTGCGGTGCGGCCTATCTGCTGCGCGCGCGGCGCGACGCGCCGGCGGGCGTCTGCGCGTCGATCGCGATGATCGAGCCGCATCTCGGCTTGCCGGTCTGCCTCGCGCTCTTCGCATGCAGACCGCGAACGCGACCGGCACTCGCCGTCGCGGCGATCGTTTTCGGCGCGGTGTCCGTCATCGTGACGGGTGCCCGGGCGAACGTCGGCTATTTCACGCACGTTTTGTCGGAACAGGTCGCGGCCGAACTCGTGGCCGTCGATCAATACTCGCTCAGCCACGTCCTGCATCTGGCCGGATTGCATGATCGTCCGGCCGTCCTCGTCGGCTCCATCTCGTACCTCGTCATGGTCGGCCTCGGCGTTTGGCTCGCCCGATCGTCGAGTCGTGCGACGGGTGACGAAGCGTATCTCGCACTCGTCCCGCCGGCGGCGGCGATGCTCGGCGGCGCCTATATTCACAGTCTGCAGTTCGCCGCCGCGCTTCCGGCCGCGTATCTGCTCGCGTCCGGCGCTCGCCCGGCGCGCCGTCTCGGCTGGTCCGCGCTCGTCGTGTTGATCGTGCCGTGGGAATACTTGATCGCCGGAAAGCTGTACGCACTCTCGTATCTCGTCGCGCTGATAACGCTGATCGTACTCACGTGGTCGGGCCTTCTCGAGGCGAAGGGCGCGTCGCTCCGGCGCAGGTACGCTCGTGCCGCGACGGCGGCGATCGGCTTCGTGATCGCGCTCGCGATCTTCGGCCACCTGCCCTCCGGAGAACGACGCGCACCGGGTGCCGCATCGAGCGGACCGTCCGTCGCGGCGGTACGTTCCGATGCGGATGCGTCGGAGAATTGGGCGGCGTACCTGCGCTCGAATCCGCAACTCAGCGTCTCGTCGATTCGTCGCGAAGCCGATAAGCTGCCGACGTGGCTCGGTATCGCTCTGATCATCGCGGCGGCATTTCTCGCCGGAAAGAGGACGCCCGCGGGCGCGGGCCGCGAGGCCGTGCCGCAAGCGATACCGACTCCGGCGTAGTCCGCGCGCGGCGCGAATTCGGCGATCGGCCGCTCTTCGCGCGCCGGTTCCGAATCATTCGGCCGGTGCGCGACCGCCGTCGCGATCGAGGAGTGACGCGAGTCTCGCCGCCAGCTGCCGCATGACCTCGGCCCGATCGTAGTTCGCGCGAACGAACGCCGGGCCGTTCCGCGCGAACCGCTCGCGGAGTTCCGTATCGTCGAGGACGCGGCGGAGCGCTCCGACGAGCGCCGCGGCGTCGCCCGGAACGACGGCGAGCCCGGCATCCGCCTGCTCGACGAGGGATTTCGCCTGACCCGCGGCACTGACCACCATCGGCACGCCGACGAGCATCGCATCGAACATCTTCGTCGGCATCATGTTGAGTACGGTCGGGTTGAGCGGGATGACGGTCGCGTCCGCGTCGCCGAGCGCGCGGAATGCCTTCTCCCGCGCGAGCGCTCCCGTAAAGACGACGTTCGTGAGACGTTCGCTCTCGGCGCGCGCGCGCAATCGCGCCGCTTCCGCGCCGGCTCCGATCAAAACGAAGCGAATCGTCGCATCGCCGGCCAGGAGCGCCGCCGCGTCGAGCACGACGTCGAGGCCCGTCGCGAGCCCCATGTTTCCGACGAAGACGACGTCGCGCACGCCCTGGAGCGACGGATACGGAGGTTCCGCGGCCGGGGCGACTTCGTCGAAGCCGTTCACGGCGAGATGAATTTTTTCTGCGGGAACGCCGCGAGCGGCGATCTCCTCGCGCGCCTTCTCGTTGACGCACGTGACGAGCACCGCACGCGCGTAGAGGCGATCGGCGACGAAGCCGACGATGCGCGCGACGGGCGAGCCGGCGTTCCAAATCCCCATCTGTACGGCGACGTCCGGGAACACGTCGCGAATGTCGACCACGAGCGGCGTGCGCCGTAGGAACGACGCGGCGAGCGCGGGGAGGGCGAGCGTGATCGGCGGCGACGAAACGACGATCAGATCGAAGCCGGGCCTCGCGAGAACGACCCGGCGGGTCATGTCGAGCGCGACCGACAGCCAGTGCAAGATGCGTCCGCCGCGCCGGCCGAGGCCGCCGACGTAGGTACGGCACCGTTCGACCGATACCGGACCGTGACGTTCGATCGCGCCGTCGCCGCTCGGATAGCCGTCGAAGATGCGACCGTCGGGAAAGGATGGCAGGGCCGTATAGACGCGGACGTCGTTGCCGGCCCGTGCGAGCGCGCCCGACATCGCGGCCATCCGATTCGCCGCCGCGGCCGGTTCCGGCGGAAAGAACTGCGTCAACAGTGCGATCCGGCGCGTACGCCGTGGTTGCGTCACGACGCCGCCGAGGCTTCGACGAGCGTCGTCGCGATCGGCCGCACGCTCGGCTTTCGGACGCACTCGCGCTCGCGCTCGCGCCGCGCGACCGTGTTCAGTTGGACCGTGGTCATGAGGACGAGCCAAAAATACTTATGGACCGCCACGTCGACGAAGTTCGACACGAGGAGGAGGCCAGCGAGCGAGGCCATGAGCCCGACCTTCAAATCGTACGTCGAATCGCCGCGCCGGATCCCCGAGTATTGGCGAACGATCGAGAACAGGGCGATCGCCCCCAAGGTCAAGCCGATCAGGCCGAATTCGATGGCGACGTTGAGATACGTGTTATGAGGCGGGCGCGTCCAACCGGCATTATATCGCTGAAAGACGAGCAAGAAATTCCGGTCGTACGATTCGACCGCGCCGCCGGCGCCCCAGCCGAAGATCGGCCGCTGCAGGAACGACTGCCAGCCGACCTGCCAGATCGAAACGCGGCCCGCGCCGCCGGTCGTCGCGGCGGTGCTCATCCTCGCGACGATCGACGGAACCGTGAGCGGGACGATGATCAGCGGCGGCACGAGCAGCAGCATACTCAGGACGCGCCGCCGGGACGCCCACGCCAGCATCAGCACGATGACGACGATCGCGAGCTGCGCTTCGCGGGACTGACTGATGATGATCCCGGTGCCGAGGATCCCGATCGCGCCGAGGGCGCTCGCGATGCGCAGCGGAGAGCGGCTGTGTGCGAGCGCGACCAGCGTCAACGCGAACGGCGCGAGAAGGGCGTTCGCGAAAAAGTTCGGATCCATCTGATGGTCGTTATCGAAATTCAACGCCAATCGACCGGGGTCTGCGGTCGACGGCGGCGCGTGATGGAAGACGTAGATTCCGAACACGCTCGAAGCGACGCCGCCGACGATGATGCAGGCGCAGATGTAACGCAGCTCGCGTTCGGTGATCGGCGAGATCGAAAGGATCGCGTACATCGCCATCAGCGACGTCAGACTTTGGAGTGCCGTCGACGCTGCGGGAACGTCGACGGCCCAGAAAAAACTCGCGATTCCGAAGGCGAAGTAGGCTCCCAAGAACAGCAGCGACATCGGGGGAGGTTCGAATCGCTTCTTCCGAACGCAGGCGAAGAGAATCGCCGCGGTGGCGAGCGCGCCGAGCACGCGCGTGATCGTTCCCGTGCCCTTGACCGCGAGCAAAAGATCGAACGGCGTGAGGAGCACGTAGAACGAGTACGGGAAGACGTACGGCCAGCGGAGGACGACGTAGACGATGATCGGCGAGCACAGGATCGCGACGAATCGCGCCGTCCCCATGACGTCGCCCGCCGCGATCGTCTTGACGATGGAGACCGTCAGGAAGAGCACGATCGGTGAAACGATGACGACCATGAAGCGCACGCCGACGGGCCATGGCAGAGCGAACCGTGGTTTCGCGATGTCGCCGACGTCAGAGATCACAAACGGCCGCTTTTCCAATGCTGGCGTGAGAGCCGCTAATTTCTTCGTTCGTCGATCCGAGCCCGCTTGGATAACCGTTCCGTACATCGCTGCAGGCCGTGATGTGAGTACATTCACGCGAGCGCGCACCCGCGCTTTGGGGGGACCGTCGAAAGCGATGACATGCTTTCGGATGATCCTCGTTCAGCCGGCCGGCGGCGACGAGCGTTCGGGCCGCAGCGGCCGCGATCGCCCGAGTTCGAGGAAGGGCAGTTCGAGGTAGCGCCGCGACACTTCGGCGATCGCGTACGAGACGAGCGTCACGGCGACCGTTCGCGCGACCGTCCGCACGACGGGCTCGTGCGTGGCGAGATACGGCGCGACGGCGCGTTCGAGCGCGTTGTACGCATCGACGAGCGGGACGTGTACGAGGTAGAGACAGTAACTCCGCGCGGCGATGCGTTCGAGCAGCCCGCCGCGGAGGACCGCCGTCGGACGTGAGCCCGCGTGTGCGATCGCGTAGAGCATGACTGCCGAGAAGATCAACAGCGCTTCCTCGAGCGTCAGCCCGCGCACGAACTCCGACGAGCGCGCGCCGCGTGCGGATAGTGCCGCGAGGAGAAGCGCCGCGCCGCACAGCGCGAGCGCGAGCCCGTCGTCGTTCCGAATATTGCGCCCGGGCGACGTGGTTCGAAGTGCGAGGAACGCTCCCCATGCGAGGCCGTCGCAGCGCAACCACGTGTACTGAATCGACTGATCGACGAGGACGATCCGTAGGATCGGCTCGACGAGGACGATCGCGACGACGACGAACGTCAGCCGGCGCCGATCGAGGAAGAGCACGACGATCGGCCAGACGAGATAGAATTGTTCTTCGACGCAGAGCGACCATATCGGGCCGATCTGTCCCGGTACGTCGACGTGCGCGAGCGGTGCGAGGTTGACGAGAAACGTCAGGCAGACGGCGACGTATTCGGGCCGGACGAGTTCGTGATACGCGACCGCGAGGACGGCGAGGACGACGAGATAGAGGGGTAGGATGCGCAGCGCGCGCCGTTCGTAGAACGTGCCGTAGTACCGGCGAACGTCCGTGTCTCGAGATCTCAAGAGGATGCGCGTGATGAGGAAGCCCGAGAGGATGAAGAACAGGTCGACGCCGAGCCATCCGTGCGTGAACGCGACGTCGAGCGCGGCGGGCAATCCGGTGCGCTGATGGACGGCGGCCGCCCCTCCGATCACGACGTGCGCCGCGAAGACGAACACGATCGCGATCGCGCGGATGCCGTCGAGTTCCGCGATGTGCCCGCCGCTCGTGTTCTTCGTATCGCCATCCTTCGGTTCGATGCGCGCCGGCGTCTCGGCGAACGCACCGGCACGGCGTCCTCGAAACGTCGGACGATAACGGAGATTCTTCGAGAACGCCGTAGGGATGCATCGTTTACTCGTTGAGCGACGGCGTCCTGTGGACGTCTCCGAGGCACGGGAGTAGGTCGGCGTGAAGGTCGCGTTCGTTACCGCGAAATACCCGTACGGTACGCAAGAGTCGTACTTCGACGTCGAGCTCCGAGCGATCGCCCCGTATCTCACGCACGTCGGCGTCTTTCCGACGTCGCCGCCGCCGGGACGTCCCTCGTTCGAGAACGTCCCGGCCTCGGTAACGCGTCGCGATCTCTCGTCGCTCCGGACGATCGTCGAAGCGGTGTCGGCGTTCGTCGAAGCGCCGAAGACGTGCCTCGCCGCGATCGTTTCCCTCGTACGAGAGCCGTATCGGCCGCGCGTGAAGCTCAAGAATCTCGCCGTCGTTCCGCTCGGCCTCGCCCTCGGCAGGCAATTTCGGCGAGAGGGTTACGAGCACGTACATGCCTACTGGCTCTCGACGCCCGCGAGCGTCGCGTATCTCGCGGCCCGCGTCGCCCGCGTGCCGTGGAGCACGACCGCGCATCAGTGGGATATCTACGAAGCGAACGCGCTGCGGACGAAACTCTCGAGCGCACGCTTCGTCCGCGCTATCTCGGCCCGAGGACGCGACGATCTCCTCGCGCTCGCGCGACTTCCCGCCGCGCCCGTTCGCGTCGTGCACGTCGGCGTCGACGTGCCGGCCGCGGCCGCGACGATCCCCGCCGTGACCGGTCGTCCGTTCACGATGCTCTGCGCCGCGAATCTGGTCGCGAAAAAGGGGCACACGGTGCTGCTCGAGGCGCTCGCCGAGGTGCGGCGGCGAGGCGTCCCGGTGCGCTGCGATCTCGCGGGCGACGGCGAGTTGCGGGCGATGCTCGAAGCGACGGCGGCGAGGCTCGACGTGCGCGACGTCCGCTTCCGCGGCCACGTCGCACACGATCCGCTGCTCGGCGAGATTCGCGGCGGTGCGTACGACGCGCTCGTCCTCGCGAGCATCGAACGCGAAGGCGGTCTCATGGAGGGGATCCCGGTCATCGTCATGGAGGCCATGTCGCTCGGGTTGCCCGTGATCGTGACCGACAGCGGCAGCATGTCCGAGCTCGTCGACGATACGTGCGGAACGGTCGTCGCCCAGGGCGATCCGCAGCGGCTCGCCGACGCGATCGTTCGAACATCGCTCGACGTCGCGGGCCGTGCCGCCCGCGCGCGCGCCGGCTACGATCGCGTTCGAGAGTCGTTCGACGTGTCGACGATCGCACGCGAGATCGCGTCGCTCGTCGCCGCGTCGCATGAGACGCTCAGCGGCCGGTGATCAGCGTCGAAGCCCAGACGAGAATCCACGAAGCCGGGACGAGCAGCACCTGGGAGATGAGGAATCCGACGGTCGACGTAATCGAGAGGTACGCGACGAGCGACCGCACGTCTTCCACCTCGCGCTCGCCCTTCACGGTCTGATCGATGATGAGCGCGGAACCCGGATCGACGACGACGTTGTACGCGATCGTCGCGAGGCCGTTGACGAGTCCGCTCGAGAGGAGCGCGGTGCGGGCGGCCGCGGGATTGAGGACGCTCGCATACGCCGACGCGGTGACGCCGATACCGTACACGGACGTGACGATCACGTTGAGGATCAAAATGTCTTTGGGAATATTGCGGAGCGAGAGGCTCCGAATCGAAGAGAACCGAGCGATGCGAATCGAGCGCGCGACCGAGAAGACCGTCTTCGGCGTGAGCGCTCGCAGGGCGGCCTTCGGAATGCTTCCCGTTCGCTCGAACGACGCGATCGCGCGGCCGTACAACATGACGAACGTCGGCAGCAGCATCGTTCCGAGCGCCGCGCCCGCCGCGCCTGCGAAGACGATCGCACGCAGTTCCCACTCGAAGTGCGTGACGGCGGCGGCTCGATCGACGGTCCCCGCGGCGGCGGCGAAGTCCGCATTGTCGGCGAGCGCGCCGAGGATCGGCGTGTAGATCATCGCCGCGAGCCGGCCGGTCGTCGAAAACAGATTGAAGAGCGAGATCGCCGTCGCGACGCGCCCGCTCCGGGCACCGGCGAGTCGCGAGGCATACGCGCCGACCGTCAGACAGACGATCGTGCAGTTGAGCGCCATGGCCAGGAGCAGTCGCCACGACGAGCCGACGCTCGCCGGACGCAGCGTGCGTAGCTGGTGCGTCACGCCGATCGTGCTCTGGAATCCGAAGAACGCGGATGCGACGACCAAACGAAAACACCGAACGCTCATGGCGCCGAAGACGGAGCTGGTGAGAGCCGTTTCGGGGCGGGCCCGAGGCCACCATCTTTTCGTCGCGAGACGCGCTACTCGGGTATGGGGGAGAAGACGCGAACGAGCGCACGACGATCGACGGAGCTACACGACGATGCGCCTTCGCGTCGGGAACGTTTCGGGAACGTCGGCGAATCGCACCGCGGCGATCGCACGGCGCCGGCTCATCGCTATCCGCGACGTCGATCGCGGCGCGGACGGCCGTACGAGCCGCGATACCGGACGAACGTGCGGCGCGACCGATATCGCGAAAAAAAAACCCGCGCGAAGCATGAACTTCGTACGGGTTCGCACGTGGTGGGCACGGAAGGTTTCGAACCTTCGGCCTCTACAGTGTCAATGTAGCGCTCTCCCCCTGAGCTACGCGCCCACGTCGCGGGGACTCAGCGGCATTCTCGGTGCGTTTCGTCGAGCCTTCCGCGCGGCTCAGAGATCGCTCGGATCGAAGGGCGTCGCACCGTGCCACGCGGCACGCGCGCGATCGTTCGCGGCCGCGGCATCGGCGGCCCGGCCCTCTCGCTCGATCGCGACGGCGAGTCCGGCGAGCGAGCGCGGGTTGCCGGGATCGCGCGCGAGGTCGTCGCGAAACGTCCGTTCGGCGTCGGCGACGCGGCCCGCGCGCAGCTCCGCGCCGCCGAGCGCTTCGCGGACGGGAAAGAAGAATTGCGGCGGCTCGGCGTACCCGAAGGCGTCCTGCGAGGCGGTGCCGTGCGCGAGTGCGGCGAGCTCGGCTGCGGCGGCCCCCGCCCGACGCGCGATCGCGGCTGCCAGGACGTCGGCCTCGACGCTCGTCACGTCGTTTTTCGCGCCGCGCAGCGCC
>CAZZZK010000015.1:0-19652 GCA_964658555.1 Vulcanimicrobiota bacterium
ACCTGCGGTTGGCGGTGCCGCCCGAACGCGTCTTCGAGCGCCGACGAGATCTCGCCGAGCGTGCAGCGAACGCGCGCGGCCGCGATCGCGAGCCCGAGGAGATTCGCATCGCCCGCGGCTCCGGCGCGCAGCGCTTCGAGCGCGTCGCGAACGGCGGCCGCGTCGCGCGCCGCCTTGAGCGCGGCGAGGCGCGCCGTCTGCTCGCGCACGACGGCGTGCGTATCGATGCGCCGGGTCGCGACGACTTCGGCATTCTGCGACGTGTAGCGATTCACGCCGACGACGACGTCGCGCGCGCCGTCCCGACGCGCCTGGCGCCGCAAGGCGGATTCCTCGATGAGCCGCGCGGGCATCCCCGCCTGGACGGCCGACGTCATGCCGCCGATCCGTTCGACGTCGGCGACGATCCGCGACGCGGCCTCCGCCGTCTCGCGGGTCAGCGCCTCGACGTAGTACGAGCCGCCGAGCGGATCGACGACGTCGGTGAGCCCGGTCTCGTGCTGCAAGATAAGCTGCGTGTCGCGCGCGATCTTCGACGAGGCTTCGCTCGGTAGCGCGTGCGCTTCGTCGAACGCGTTCGTGTGCAGCGATTGCGTACCGCCGAGCACGCCCGCGAGCGCCTCGATCGTCGTACGCACGATGTTGTTATACGGATCGCGCTCGGTCAGGCTGACGCCCGAGGTCTGACAGTGCATCCGCATCATCAGCGAACGGTCGTCGCGCGCGCCGAGGTCGCGCATCGCGTGCGCCCAGAGCGTGCGCGCCGCGCGCAGCTTCGCGACTTCGGCGAAGACGTCCATACCGATCGCGAAGAAGAACGAGAGGCGGTGCGCGAACGAATCGATATCGAGACCGCGCGCGAGCGCGGCGCGGACGTATTCGAGACCGTCGGCGATCGTGAACGCGAGTTCTTGCGCGGGCGTCGCACCCGCCTCGTGCATGTGATAGCCCGAGATCGAGATCGAATTGAATTTCGGAAGGTGCTTCGCCGCGTATTCGATCACATCTGCGACGATCCGCATCGACGCGGGCGGCGGATAGATATACGTATTGCGGACCACGAACTCTTTGAGGATGTCGTTTTGAATCGTGCCCTGCAGCAGGTCGCTTCGCACGCCCTGCTCTTCCGCGGCGACGACGAAGAACGCGAGGCACGGCAGGACGGCCCCGTTCATCGTCATCGAAACGGACGTCCGATCGAGCGGGATGCCCTCGAAGAGCCGCGCCATATCCTCGACGGAATCGATCGCGACGCCGGCCTTCCCGACGTCGCCCGTGACCCGCGCGTCGTCGGAATCGTATCCGCGATGCGTCGGCAGATCGAACGCGACGGAGAGCGCGCGCTGCCCCTGCGCGAGGCTCTCGCGGTAGAACGCATTGGACGCCGACGCCGTCGAAAAACCCGAGTATTGCCGCAGCGTCCACGGCCGCCCGCGATACATGCTCGCACGGATGCCGCGCGTGAACGGAAACTGACCGGGAAGGCCCGGAGCCGCCGCATCGCGATCCTCCGGCCCGTACAGCGGCCGGATCGCGATACCGTCGAGCGACCGGCGTTCGCGTTCGGCGTGCTCCGTCTCGCGGCCGAAGCTCTCGCTCCAACGATCGGTATCCCCTCGTGACATATCACCGTCTTATCGCATTCGTCGCTCGTCGCCTATTGACGAATGGGCCGCCGGCACGATCGGCGCGCCCGTGCTAGACGACGACGCTCGACGCGACGCCGAGCCGGACGCGACTGCGCGCGCCGCGGAGCGCTTCGCCTTCGCGGCCGTCCTGCCGCTCTGGATGGCCGCCGGGTCGTACGATTACGTCCTGCATCGCCGGTCGCACATCGAATCGACGTCGGGAACGTACGAGTCGCGTCTCCACGTCGCAGGCATCGCGCTCACGGCGCTGCCGGTGCTCTCCGGGCTGCTGCTCGAGATCGACGCGGGCGTGCTCGCCCTCATGGCGGCGGGCTACGTCGGCCATTTCGGCATGACGATCTGGGACGTCGCCTACGCCGACGGCCGGCGGGAGATCGTCCCGGCCGAGCAGCACGTCCACGCGCTGCTCGAGCTGCTGCCGTTCACCGCGCTCACGCTCGTCGCGCTTGCGCATCTCGATCAGTCGCGCGCGCTCGTGCGCGTCGGACCGGTCCGGCCGCGTTTCGCCTGGCGCCTGAAGCGCAGGCCGATCCCGCTCCCGTTCCTCGGTTCGATGATGGGCGCGTTCGCGCTCACCGTCGCCGTGCCGTACGCCGAAGAGCTCCTACGCTGTATGCGAGTCGAGCGCGTACGCGCGGTTCTCGACGCGAATGCGCCACCACAGCATCGCGAGATCGAGCGTACCGAAGAGGACGGCGTGCCAGACTAGCCCGAGCGCGAGGCTGACGCACGGGAGCTCGAGGGCGACGACGAGATAGTTCGGATGCCGTACGAATCGGAAGGGCCCGCTCGTGACGGGCGGCGCGTTCGGCAGCATGATGATCCGCGTCGTCCAGCGGCCGCCGAGCGTCGCGAGCACCCACACGCGGCCGAGTTGCAGGACGGCGAACGCGACGACGAACGGCGCGACGAGCGCGTGTCCGCGGCCGAACCACCAGAGCGTCGCGAGCCAGGTCGCGTGCATCGCGACCATCACGGGATAGTGCCCGGCACCGACCTCGTAGCCGCCCGCGGCGAGCAGCCGTTTCGTGTTTCGCGTCGCGATCGCGAGCTCGACGCCGCGTTGCGCGGTCAGGAACGCGAGCAGCGCGAGAGCGCCCGGATTCACGCAGCCGAACGCTCGAGCGAGACGAAGCTCGCCGTGAAGCCGGGCCCGAGCGCCGCGAGCATCGTGCTTTCGGGGAGACCGGCCGCGATCGCGCGCTCGAGCACGAAGAGCACCGTCGGCGACGACATGTTCCCGTAATCGCGCATGACGCCGCGCTCGAGATCGAGCGCGCCCGCGGGCAGCGTCAGCGCATCTTCGATCGCTTCGAGAACCTTCGTGCCGCCCGGATGGCAGACGACGCGCCCGATATCTGCGCGCTCGATGCCGAGGCGCTCGATCGCCTCGCCGAACGACGTCTTGTAGCGCTGCATGACGAAGGCCGGCAGCGAGCGCGAGAGCATCACGCCGAGGCCGACGTCGTCGACGTCCCACCCCATGATGTCGAGCGTGTCGTGCCAGAGATGCTCCGTCGCACCTGCGAAGAGCGCGATCGCGGGGAGATCCGGATCGCTCGAGACGATCGCGGCGGCCGCGCCGTCGCCGAAGAGCGACGTCGCGATGACGTCCGCTTTCGTAACGCGATCGGAGCGGAAGGCGAGCGTGCAGAGTTCGACCGCGACGAGCAGAACCGTCGTTCCGGGCCGCGCGTTCGCGAGGCGCGACGCGATCGCGAGCCCGGTCACGCCGCCCGCGCAGCCGAGGCCGAACACGGGCGTGCGCTCGACGTCGGGGCGGAAGCCCATCTTCGGCAGGACGCGCGCCTCGAGGCTCGGCGTCGCGATCCCGGTCGAGGAGACGGTGACGACGGCATCGATCGCGTTCGCCTCGAGCCCGGCCGATGCGAGCGCGCGCTCGACGACCCGTTCGAAGAGTTCCGTCGCGCCTTCGAGGTACGCGCCGTTCCGATCGGGCCAGCCGTGCTGCTCGGCGAACCACGTGATCGGGCGCACGGAGTAGCGGCGCTCGATCCCCGTGGTCGCGAAAACGCCCGCCACGCGGTCGTAATCGGGCATCCGCTGCGCGAAGAACGAGCGGGAGACGTCCTCGGCGGCGCGCTGATCGATCTCGAAATTCGGGACCGCCGTCGCCATCGAGATCAGCCGCGCTTCATACGATGCCTGCGTTTGGCCCCGTTGCATATCAGCGAACGCTCGCGATGCGCTGCCGCCGGCCGAAGGCGGCGCGGCCGGGCGCGGCCGAAAAGAGAAACCTACCACTTGCCAAGATTCTCTTACTGTAGCGGCATTGGGTTCGCTTTTGCCTGCGTCCGCCCGTTTCTGTGTCCAACTGGCCGGGGGAATCCGAGGATCCGCCGTACGAGCGCTCGGGCCTCGCCGGAGATACCGCGAGCGTACGTACTCGGTAGCAGTTCGCTCATAGATGGACGTGGAGGCGACGGAGCCGCCTCCGGCACGTACTCGGGAATCGGCCGGCCCGGCTCGAAACGTTCGCCTCGCCCGACGGCGCCGTGCTCGCGGCACCTCGCCGATTCGCATCGTGGTTCGGTCGCCGCACGCATCGAACGCGACGTGCGAGCGAGACGCGAAGAACACCGGACGCGTCTTCGCGATCGACGCTACGACGGCGTCTCGCTAACCGTTCGGGCGATCCTTTTGCGTCTCCGACTGCGAGTGGAAGACGCTCACCGCGTGAGTCAGCGTCTTCGCGCCGAGCTTCTCTTTCGCGGACGTGAGCGCGTGACCGATCGTGCTCGGGGCGCGATCGAGTTCCAGCGCGATCTTCTCGCGCGACATGCCGCGCGCGTAAAGAACGAGCGCGCTGCGTTCGGTACTCGTGAGAGCGGTATGCGGCATGAATGAAACGGTCCGTCGTCGGATGCGGGAGACGTGACACTCACGTACACGAGAATCGTTCGATCGACAAGGGAGAATCGTTTAAATACATCTTAACGACGATTAATACGTCGATCGCGATCGTCGGGCCGCGTGCGTTCGCCGTTTCGAATCGCGCGAACGTTGCATCGTTCGTCAAGACGAGATTAAGAAAGCGCGTGCGTTCGAGCATCGACGAGCGGGGAAACGCCGCTCGGCGCGCTTCGCATGACGGAATCCGTTATTTCGAGCGCCGGCGAGCCGTTCGTATACTAGGCGGCGTGGCACGTTATCGATGTGGCACGTCGGCCGCTCGTTTGAGCGGACGGCGTTCTTCCATCCTCCGCTCGACGGCGATCGCGCTCGTGGCGTGCGTCTTGTCGACGTTCGTTCCGCACGTACCCGCCGCCGCGCAGGCGGCGCCCGGCGAGATCCACGGTACCGTCGTCGACGACACGACGGGGAAGCCGGTCGCCGGCGTCACCGTGACGGCGGCATCCGTTGCGTCGCGCGCGTCGACGACGTCGGCGAAGGACGGCACGTACGCGATCATCGGGCTCGCGCAAGATACCTATAACGTGACCTTCGAGCTCAAGAACCGCGGCGCGTACGTCGTGCGCGGCGTGACCGTCCTCGGCGGCGAGCCCGTCACCGTGAACGGGCGCTTGCTCCTGCGAACGCTCGCGACGGTTCGCGTGCGCGGCGGTCTCGGCAGCGCGTTCACGCCGGCGGAGACGAGCAACACGTATACGTTCTCCAATCAGCAGATCACGGCGATCCAAGGCAAAGACTTCAACTCGAACGAGACGAGCCTCTTGCGCAGCTTGCCGAGCATCACGCTCGATAAGACCGGGACGATCTCCGTCCGCGGCGGCTACGCGTTCGAAGCCGCGTACGAGTACGAAGGCATCGACTATACGACGCCGACGCCGAACTTGCAGAACACGCTGCAGAACGTTTCGAATTTCAATCTGATCAACGGCGTCGGCGGCGTGACGCTCGTGCCGGGCGGCGGCGAAGCGTCGCACGGCAACACGGGCACGGGCCTAATCGAATTCACCGCCAAACGCGGCACGTACCCGGGGACGTACGGTCTCGACGTGGAGGCCGGTGCGTTCCCGTACGATCACCAAGCCGCCGTCGAATTCGGCTACGCCGATCCGAAGGGGCGCTTCTCGAACTATTTCGCCTATCTGGGTGAGAATCGCGCGTATCAGTACGGCCTCGCCGGAACGACCGCCGCATCGCTCGGAACGCGCGGAACGAATGCGGCATCGCTCGGCTCGCTCGTCGATCCGAATCTGATCTATTTCAGCCCCGCCGATCAAGCATCGCGCGACTTCGTCGACAACTTCTTCTTCCGTTTCGGGAAGCAGCAGACGAACCAACTGCAATTCTTTTTCCAGGGCCAGGCGATCAAGCAAGATCTCGACTACGGCGGCTTCGCGAATCTCGCGTACCCGACGGCGGGCGGCGGCGTCTTCGTCGGTGCGACCTCGAACTCGGGCGTTCCGGGCGTCGGATCGTCGGCGGGCCTATGTCCGAAGACGTTCCCGGGCGGCGTCGTCAACGCGAGCCTCTACGCGTGTCAGAATCTCCTACCGCTGTATCCGACGCAGTTCGCGGCCTATTCCAACGTGACGAGCCCGGACCGGCTCTACAGCCCGTTTCAGGCGTACAAACTCGAATACCAGAACACGTCGTTCAAAGATACGCTCATCGGAGCGCGCGTTTACCGGACGTTCACGACCGAACATCAAGAACTTCCGTCGCAGGGAATCTTCGCTCCGGATTACGGCGGCTACCGAAGCGCCGCATCGGCGGAGGTCACGCGCCAGATCGACCGGCCGAAACTGAAGCAGACGGTCGAGATCGGCGGGATGTACGAATTCGTCCATCCCGTCGGCTCCATTCTCAACGTCGCCGATTACGGTTCGCTGACGTCCGGCATAAACGCCGCCACGAGCACGATCGCGCCGCTCTACTATTACAACGAAGGCCTTCCGTCGGGACCGACCGGGAACGTCACGGAAGACTTCTATACGCCCGCGGCGTGCGCGGCGTTTGCCACGACGTCGGGCGCGAATTGCGGCTATCTCTCGAAGTATCTCGCCGCCATCCCGCGCTTTCCGGCGATCCTGACGCAGCCGATCGTCAACCAGCAAGTCTACGGTTTCTTCGCGCAGGATTTGCTTTCGATCGGCGCGCGCAGCCGCTTGCACGTAACGCCCGGTCTGCGCTACGAAGGCTACAATTTCCAGATCCCGAGCGATCCGGCGAGCCCGCCGTCGATCAACGGCGTCGCGCATCAACGCGTGCTCGAGCCGCATCTCGGCACGTCGTACCTCTTGACGGCGCACGATGCGATCCGCGCGAACTTCGCCCACACGCTATCGATCCCGCTCCCGAGCCTGCTCGGTAATTCGGTCGATCGCGGGCAGTACGCGGCGTTCGCGAAGATCCCGTCGTTCGACAACCTGACGGGTGCGCCCGCGACCTATTGCGGGCTCACGAAATCGTCGCCGTGCGCGAACTACGCGGACCAGCTCTATTGGCTCTCGCGCGACTATCTCTTCGGCGCGCAGCCGAACACGACCGCGCTCCACGGAGCCACGTTCACGAACTACGATTTTTCGTACGAGCACGATTTCCCGAACGCCCTCTCGCTCAAGATCTCGCCGTTCTACCGGCGCGGGTACGACGTCGTCGAACAGACGGACGATCCGATCGGCCTCAATCCGAGAACGGGTGCGCCGCTCTATCCGCTCACGCCGGTCTTCTCGAATCGCGGTCTCGAGCGATCGACGGGCGTCGAGTTCGAAGTGACGCGTCAGGTCGATCCCGGAATATCGGCGCTGCTGAGCGCCACGTACATCAATCAGATCGGCAACCAACCGCCGGGCGCATTCCTCACCTCGACCGCGCTCGACGCCGGGCAGCTCTTTCACTCGCCGAACTTGTCGCCGTTTCAAACGACGCTCGCCCTGACGTATAAGAACCGCTCGGGCCTACGCATCAATCCGGTCTTCTCGTTCAACGTCGGCTATCCGTACGGTGCGGGCGCAAACGTCGCGGCGATCTGCAACGGCACGTCCGCGGTCGTTCCGAACACGAACCTCACGTCGGGGCAGACCTACGCGCCGACCTACGTTGATCCGGAAGATCCCGGCACGTGTTCCGCTCCGAACGTCGCGGCGACGCGCGGGAACGTCGAACCGGCGAGCCCCGGCGGCTACCTGTCGCGCATGCAGTTCAACACCGATCTCACGATCGAATACGCCCCGCCGGCTACGCGAAGCACGTTCGGGCTGCAGATCACCAATCTGTTCGATCAACTGTACGCGACGCCCGTTTTCAACTCGTGTTACGGAGCGATCGTGGCGACCGGCGTGTCGTACGGCAACGCGCCGTGCTCGTACGCGACGGTCTTCAATTCGGGTCCGGCTCCGAACGCCTATCCGACCGGGCCGTACAACGTATATCCCAACGAACAGCCGATCTCGGCACGCTTCTATTACGAGCTCAAACTATGAAACGCATGACGCTCGCATTCTGCGCGCTCCTCGCCGCGTGTTCCGGCTCCGGCTCGGGCGGCGGATCGCTCGCGCCGGCCGTCGGCAGCACCGACGTCGTCAAGACGAGCAGACTGCAATTCGCCGTCGGCACCGCGACGTACTACGATTCGACCGGCACGTCGCAGATCGGCTTGAATATGGTCGAGACGCTCCGCCAGCCGAACGGTCTCTCGGCCACGCTCTTCAACGTTCCGGTCGTGACCGGGCCGCCGACGTTCGTCGTGCCGGCGACCTTCGGTACCGACGGCGGCACGAACCGGATGACGCAGCAGGGCGTATTCGCATCCGGCCAGGGAACGGGAGCATTCGGGTACGGTTTCTGCGCCTGCAACAGCTTGTCGATCGATGCGAATACGTCGAGCGGCGGAGCGACGCCGGCGCCGACGACGGTCGGGGCTCCGGCGCTCTTCGTTCCGCTCGGTAATCCGATCGGCACGTCGACCTCGTTCTACGGCGGCGCGCCCGCGTTTCCGACGACGTTGACGCCCGCCTACGATGCGGCGTTCACGGGCTACTCGCTCGGATTCAACTTCCTTCCGGCGACGCCCGTACGAGGCTCGTATACGCTCGCGATCGGCATCCCGCCGACGTTCGGCACGGCCGTCGGCGCGTCGACGCCGACGATCGGCGCGACGGCGAATCTTTCGAACGCCGCCGGCCTCGCCGCGTATCCGACGCCGGTCTTCGTTCCCGACGATCTCGGAGGCGGCACGTTCTCCATCACGCCGCCGGCCGGCGTGACGGAGACGATGATCGAGGTGAACGTCACGTCGACGTGTCTCGGGTACACCGTTCCGTCGACCGCTCCGGTCCTTCCCGGGCAATCGCCGCCGCCCGCCGGCTCGAACGTTTCGTACACGCTTCTCGCGCACGGCTCCGCACCGGCTCGGATACCGTTGCCCGATACCATCGGCCCGGCGGTCGACGGCGTCGCGACGCCGACGATGTGCTCTCAAAGAGCGTCGTACACGTACTCCGCACTGGGCTTCGATTATCCGGCCTTCGAAGCGTCGTATCCGGCGAACCGCACTCAGGCGCCGACGATCGTCGGGACGAACGGGCAGGCCGACGTCACCGTCTCGCAGGCGGCGTCCGGAACGTATCCGTGAAACGCTCGTCCGGCGCGGCTCTCGCGTTCTCCGTCGGCGCCGGCGCGCTCGCTGCGTGCGGGGGCGGCGATTCGTCCGTCGCACCCGGGCCGGCGAATCCCGGCAACGGGCAATTCGCGCAATTGCGCGTGATCGACGCCGCGCAAAACGCTTTTTACGGATCGTGCATCACGCCTCCGTCCTTGATCTCGTTCACCGTCGACGGCATCGGCTTCGGGGCGACGCCCGATTACGGAACGGTTTCGACGGCGAGCCACACGATCGTCGTGCGCTGCGACGGGAGCCAGCAGATCGGACTCGCCGTTCACACGCCGCAGCTCGTCGCCGGCATGAAGTACACGCTCGTGCTCGCCGGTTCCGCGGCGATCGCTCCGTACGATCGACAGCCCCCGCCCGCCCCGGGTCAGAGCATTTCGGCCGGCACGCTGCAGATCGACTTCTTCGCAGATCCGCCCGCGACGGGTCCCGCGATCCGCTTCTACCACGTCTCGCCGTTCGCGCGCACGACGGTCGATTTCGGCCGTTACGTCGCCGGCGGCACGTCGACGCGACTCGGTTCGGCCACGTTCCTCGCGGGGACCGCCGTCGCGCCGTATCTCGTCCCGCCGACGGCGAGTGCCGGAGCGACGGAGATTCCGCTTCCCGATCAGCCGGTTCCGATGCTGACGCCGAACCAGACGAGCGAGACGGTCGTGCGGGCCCCCGCCGCCGCCGCGGCCTCACCCGGTCTCGTCGTCTATGCCGGGATCGGAGCCGCTGCGTTCGCGGTACCCGCCTTCTCCCCGTCGGCATCGCCGAGCCCGTCGCCGTCGCCGACGACCGGGATCACGGGGCCGACGCCGCTTCCGCTCCCCAGCGCCGTACCGACGGCCGTCGCGACGCCGCCGCCGGGTGCGCCGCTCGCCGTCGTCGTCGCCGATGCGAACGACCAGCTCAGCCTGCTGCCGTTCGGCGCCCTGCAGACGTTCTCGGTCTTTCTCGTCGACCCGTACTCGCCGCTCGACGGCGTACCGGCCGGGTATTCGCAGCTCTCCGGAGTCGTTCAGTGAGAGGCGTCTGCCGGGCGAGCCGCCGCGGTCTGCTGCTCGCGACGATCTGCACGAGCGCGTGCGGCGGAAGCGGATCGCCGTCGACTCCGGCCGCGAATCCGAACGCGACCGCGAGCGCCGGCCCGAACGCGAGGCCGTCGCCGTCGGTCGACACGCTCTACGTTCTCGATTCGATGGGACCGCCGAACGGCGCGGTGATCGACAAGACGATCGTACCGCTGCATTCGATCGCTCCCGTGACGTTCGCCGCTAGGATCGCGGGCTCGAACACCGGATTGATCGCGCCGACCGCGCTCGCGCGAAGCCCCGGCGGCGACCTCTACGTCGTCGAGGGGACGGCGCCGAGGATCGACGTCTTCGATGCGAACGCGAACGGAAACGTCGCGCCGAAAGCCTCCATCGCCGGGAACGCTACCGGGATAACGAGCACGACGACGTCGATCGCGTTCGACGGCACGGGTGCGCTCTACGTCGCGACGTACGCGCCCGTACCGGGCACGTCTCCGCAAGCGTACGACGCCAAGATCTTACGCTTCGCACCGGGCGCCACGGGCGACGTCGCTCCGGTCGCGACGATCGCCGGAGACCGGACCACGCTGCTGCAGCCGAGTGCGATCGCGATCGACGCCGGCTTCAACATCTACGTCGGCGACGTCTCGCGCGGCTCGTCGGAGACCGCCGGGACGACCGATATCGCGGTCTTCGCGCCCCTGGCGGCCGGGAACGTCGCGCCGGTGACGACGATCGCGACGAGTCTCGTACCGCCGCTCGGCGGAAGCGTCGTGCAATCGACGATCGGCTTCCCGCCGCGCCTCGTCGCTTCGGGAAGCGTCCTCTACGGAACGTCGCCCGCGGAGGCCGGCAACACGAGCGCGGCGGTCGTGGAATTCGGAATCGGATCCGGCCCCGGAGCCGCGATCGATGCGATACCGCTGCGCGGCATCGCGCTCGGAGCGCAGAGCGCGCCGATCCCGATCGGACTCGCGCTCGACGCCGCGCACGACATCGTGGTCGCCGATGCGGGCGATCGCCAGATCCTCTTCTTCGATCCGCTCGCGAACGGCACGACGGCCGCGTTCGCTCGGTTCACGGGGCCGTTCCAACAGAGTTTCACGAGTCCGACGGCGGTAACTTTTTAGGTGCGGAATCGCGTACGCGTCTCCCTCGTCTCCACGCTCGTCCTGTCGGCGGCGCTCGCGGCATGCTCCGGCGGCTCGAACGACTCCGCGTTTCGGCCCGGCAGCGGTCCGAGCGGCACGCAACTCGTCGGCACGACGACGAGTTCGACCGTCCCCGCCACCTCGTTCGGCGCTTCGTTGACGCCGAGCGATTTCACCCGGCTCTACGCGCTACGCGTGTCTACCGATCCCGTCGCCGGAACGGTCTATGACGTCGACATCTATTCTACGCCGCTCACGGCGACGAGCCGCCCGGCGACGAGCGTTCCGATCGCTACGATGCTGACCGACGCGAACGGCGCGCAGATCACCCCGACGGGACCGATCGCCGTCGATCGATCCGGAAACGTCGTAACGAATTCGCAAACGTTCGGCGGCCTGTTGATTCTGAGCGCGCCGCTCTCGAACACGTCCGCAACGGCCGTCCTCGTTCCGTCTCCCGTCGCGCTCTCCGGCGCGCCGTCGAACGTCGGCCTCGCGTTCGATTCGACGGGACGGCTTTGGACCGCACTCGGCGCCGGCCTCAACACCATCTCGTCGAGCGTGAACCGGCTGCAGCGATTCTCGGCTCCCATCTCCGCGGCGTCGGTGCCCAATCTCACGATCGACGTCGGCCCCGGCCTTCCGCAGACGCCGTTCGTATCGGCCTTGGCCGTCGGTCCGGCGGACGCGGTGATCGTCTACAGCAATCCCATCACGCTCGACGGCGCGGTCGTCAGCGCCAGTCCGGAGCTCCTCGAGTATAAGCCTCCGTACGCGATCGTACCCTCCGTGATCGAACCGATCGTTCAGCTCGGCACGGCGAACCAAGGCCCGATAAACGACATCGCGACGGATGCGAACGGTAGCGTCTATGCGGCCGGCGCGGAGGAGCTGTCGTACTATCAGGGCCCGCTCTTCGCCCCCCAGGCGGCGACCGGAGCGACGAACGGCGCACCCGCGATCGCATCGCCCGTTCCGATAACGCTCTCCGTGTCGTCGGCTGCGGCACCGAAATCGGTGGCGCTGGATTCGAGCGGAGCGCTCTACGTCGTCGGCGGCGCGTCGACGGCGATCTCCATGTACCGGCGCCCGCTGCAGACGTTCTCCGCGCCGACGTCGGCGATTCCGTGCACCGGAACCGCCTGCTCGTTTCTTTCGATCGCCTTCGGACCGTGAGGATCGTCGTGAGCGTCCCCAGACTTCGTCGCCGGCGGCCCGCTTCGATCGCGCCGTTCGCGCTCGCCATCGCCGCCGCGGGCTGCGGAGGCGGCGGCGGTTCGTCACCGGTTCCGCACGCGACGCCGACGGCGAAGGCATCGATGCCGAGCGTGGTGACGGGCGGCGGTTTCGCCGTCGTCAACGCCGACACGTCCTATACGTCGACGCTCTCGTTCGCGATCGCCGATCTCGGCGCCGCGAGCGTCCTGAGCGGATCCGATACCGCTCCGAACGCGACCGTTCTCTATCCCGACGGTTCGCTGCAGACGACCGATTCCGCGGGCACGTTCGATGCTTCCCAAAGCAGCTGGACCGCATCGCACGCGGCGTCGCTCGCGGCGAATCCGAATACGAATCCGTCCGTCATCGTCTTCGCGCGTACTCCGATCACGGGCGGCACCTCGGGCCAGCCGATCGCGAACGCACAGCAAGCGACGCCCGCGCAGAGTACGGTGCTGGCCTACGCGCCGAGCGGCGGAGCGACGCATCCGATCGCCGATTTCAGCGCGTCGATCGCGTCGCTCGACGTCGTTCCGAATGCGACCGCGATCACGGGAGGCCAGTCGCAAGTGTTCACCGCGGTCGGCCGCTATTCCGACGGCGAACTCGCGGCGACCGGTCTGACGAACGTGCAGTGGACCGTCGCGAAGCCCGCCGGGTGCGGCAGTCCGGCCGGGACGATCGTGCAAGACTCGATCGACCCGATGCGCGCCCGGTACACCGCGCCCGGTGCGGGCGGTTCGTTCTCGCAGTCGTGCCCCGACCTCGTCGTCGCGTCGACGACGAACGGCGCGCAAGCGAAGATCTCCGGCGGCGCGGGCGTCGCCTATTACGACTCGTCGCTCGGCTCCAACGTCGGCGGGACCCTCGTAACGAGTGCCGGCACGCCGATCTCCGGCGCGATCGTCTCGTTCTACGGCGGTTCGCCCGCCGGACGAAACGGCGCGGCGCAGACCAACGGCAGCGGAGCGTTCCTCGGGCGGATCGCGTACGACCGCGCGTTGATGCCGGCGGCGTTCGTCCCGGCGCCGTCGGGCCCGACGCCGTACGCGTTCGAAGCGATATCGCCGAGTTCGATCGATCCGGCCACGCAGGGCAGCGGACTGCTCACGCAGCGCTGGACCGCGCTCCCCTCCGCGACGACCGCGCTGACCGGTGCCGCGCCGCCGGCGTTCGACGTCGCGTTCCACGACGCCGAATATTTGGGCCGCATCGCGTGGGAACCGCTGCCGTTCGGCGAAGCGCCGCAGCCCGACGGGACGACGATCGCGGGTTCGCTGCAGAATCTCCTGACGATGCCCGCGGCGACGGTCGCAGGAACGAACGGAACGATCTCCGCCGGTCCGTACGGCGACGGTACGAGCGGCGACGATCCGTATCAAGGATTCGATTACTCGGTCGACGCGACCGGCAACGTCTTCACCCTCGGCAGCTCCGGCAGCACGAACTACGGCTACCTCGTCACCATCGTTCGCGGCGTCGCGTCGTTCGACGACGTGGCGTGTCCGGCGACGACGACGTGTTATTCGTTCACGCAGTATCGTCAAGTCGCGACCGCATTCGGCGCGCAGCTGCCCGGAAGCGGACAGGCGGCGATGCCGCCGAGTACGGCGGGCGCGATGCTCGACGTCGAGGGCGGCTGGAGCCAGACGACGACCGGCGGCTCGTTCGCGGTGACGCTCGTCCAGAACGATTACGACAGCGCCCATCAGACCCTCGGCGTTCCGCTCTACACGCACCGGATGACCATCTCGCAGCCGCTCGCGGCGTCGACGATGACCATCGCCGATACGGTGACGACGCCCGCGAAAACGACCGTCGCCACGCAGACGATCGCGCGCAACCTCTGCCTCGCGACGGCGACGGCGGCGAGCGGCCCGTGCGCGCTCGCCGATCCGGTCGCGCTGTACGGCTTTACCGGAACGATAAACAGAAACGTCGTGCGTGCGGACGGTACCGCCGTCGGGATCGGCTACGCGCTCAACGCTTCCGGCGCGCCGACACCGAGCATCAACGGTCAGGTGTTCTCGGCCGCTTGTCCGCAGGCGTTCTGCTTCAATCCCGCCACGAGCGCGGGCTCGGTCGATTACACGCTCTCGATCGTCAGTTCGCCCGCGGCCGGCGATATCGGAACGTTCCTCGCGTGGGAGCAGCCCGACGCGAACGCGTCCACGCCGAACGTGCTCGCCGTCGGGTCGGCCGCATCGTCGACGCCGGGTGCGTCGCCCGAAATGAGCTTCACCGTCGATTCGACGTCGACGGCGGCGCTCGTGAATACGCCGGCCTACGGTTCCGCCACCTACACGTTTCCGTTCTGATGCCTTCCCTCGACCGCGATCCTACCCGAGGAGATTTCGTCGTGAAGTATATAGCTCTCGCCGGCGCGGCGATGTTCGCGCTCGGCGCGCCCGCCCTCGCAGGCGATCTCCCCTCGGGGACGGTCGGCGCGACGCCGACCGGGCTCGCCGGGCCTCGAGCGCCGGAGAGCACCTCCGCCGCGACGACGCCGCCCGCCGCCGCGCTCGCGACCCCGGCGAGCGACGTCGCGCCGGATCCGGCCTCCTCCGCGGCGCCGCTCACGGCCGAAGAGACGCAGGCGATGTTCGAGGCGGTTCCCGCGGGCGATCCCGCCTACGGCGAGCTCCGGCGCTTACGGCGCGACGGGTATCTTCCGACGTACGCGGCCTCGGCGATCGACGGCCGCCCGCTCACGCATTACGAAGTCGCCGTCATGACGCAGCGCGCGGCGACGCGCATCCGCGTCGCGCTCACGGAAGTCGACGCGGCGCAGAACGTCAAACAGGGAGACCTCGACGATATCCGTCAGCTCCTCGGGCAGTACGGGAAGGACATCAACGAACTGCGCACGCAGATCGCCGCGCTCTCCGACAAGCTCGACAAGACGAACAAACGCGTCGACGAGAACACGGCGACGCTCGCGCGCCAGAAATTCGGCTTGCAGTATTTCTTACGCGCCCCGGGGATCTTCAGCGATCACGTCACCGCGTACAACGGGAACAGTACCTTTACGACGCCGGCCGGCGTGACGGGCGTCGTCCCCGGCGTGACGTACAAAGCGAACGCGTTGCTGCCGGGCGGGACGCCGCTTACGACGGGAAACAATCCGGGCCAGATCGGGCAGAACGCGCTCGTCGCCGGCGACTCCGGGCACGGCACCGGCTACCAGATCCTGCGGATGTACTTCAGCGGCATCGTCGATCCCGATACGAGTTATCTCATCCGTCTCGAGAACCGCTACTACTTCGATAACATCAACGGCCTCAGCGCGACGACCCCCGCCTTCTGCACCGCCGCGACGTCGTGCCCGGTTTCGACGGATTACCCCAACAACGCGACGCTGCGCCTCAACATCGCCGCGATCAAATATCAATTCCCGAAGACGAACGGCCTATCGGTAACCGGCGGCCGCTTCCTCGAAACCGAAGGCCCGCGCGCCTACGGCAGCGAGGGCAGCCTCGGCCTTCTGTTCGAAGACTACTTCAACGGCGTCGAGCTCGGCTATACCGCGCCGCGGCTCCACGCGGTGATCGGATACGGCTTCGGCGACAGTTCGCTCGCGAACACCGGCTTCTCGAATCTTACGACCGGACAATCGATCTTCGGGACCGCGAATTACAGCGTCTCGAAGACGGTGACGGCCGGTGCGAGCTATCTCGCCAACCTCAATTACTACGGGCAGATCTACTACAACCAAAACGCGGCCTTGCTCGACGCGAACGGTTTTCCGATCCGCGATCTCAACGGCAACGCGATCACGGGCGCCTATCAATCCGGAAATGCGAACAACAGCGCGGCGATCAGCGCGTTCGCGAGCTACCGACCCAACGCGAAGACCGCGATCAGCCTCGAAGGCTTACATCGCTTCGGTAACAATCCGTTCACCGGCCAGCAATGGCAGGACGCGGACGCGTTCTACCTCCTCGGGCAATACGGCGCGCTGCTGCCCAAGCGCTACTCGAGCTACGGCGAGCTCGGCCTGATCGAAGCCGGCTTCAACTCGACGCTGCCGCAGAGTAAGGTCTCGGGAACGCCCGATTATCAACAATTCTACGTCCCCAATCCGAACGGCTACCGCATCTTCCAACTCGGCGTCCACCACTGGTTCAGCGATGCCGCGCGCATCGGGCTCGAATATCAGAACTATAGTTTGATCCCGAACTTTCTGTTGCCGGCGAGTTCGGCTTCGTGCCCGGGCTGCGTGATCACCAAAGATAATAAGAACGCGCTTCTGCTCGAAACCTATCTCAACTTTTAGATTAACGGACGCATAAGGACGGCTCGCCGACCTTAACGCTTCCCCCCACTCCGAGTGGTATACTCGGGCGAACCTATTCGGCGCGTGCGTTGTACGCGCGCCGCTATCGACGTGCTCGTGAGGTGACGTTCAGTGCAGACGACGAGACGCCCGTTGTCGATTGCCGAAGCGGCGAGCGGCCCGCCGGAGACGCGAGCGGCGATCGCCGCCGCACTCGACGACGGTCTGACCGCGTGGAACGCGGGCGAAGCCGATCGAACGGTATCGTCCTTCGAACGGGCGCTCTTCTTGACCGAACTCCTCTCCGACGATGCGCTGCGCTGCTCGCTCACCATCACGTTCGCATCGGCGCTCGGAGAGTTCGGCCGCACCGAACGCGCTTCTCGAACGGCACGCGCCGCACTCGCCGCGGCGCGCCGCGCCGGCAGCGATTCGCTCTCGTACGCCGCGAACGTCGCGGCCGCGCGCATCGCCGTGACCGAGCGCGACTTCGCACTCGCGAACGAGATCCTGTCGGCGCTTCCCGACTCGCCCGCCGCCGAAGCGTCGGTCCGCGCCGAGGGCATGGCGACGGCGTTACACCTCAAAGCCGCGGCCGCGAGCGTGGACGCCGCGTCGCTCGCGCCGAGCGACGAGACGATCGAACGTATCGCCCGCTGCGCCGATGCGCGAGCGGGATCGCTCCTCGCCGCGGCATTCGCCGCCGACCTCTTCCGACGCGACGATCCGCGATCCGCGCGACGCGTCCTCTCGCGCGCGATGCTGCGCGGCCCCAAAGGCTTTCGCTGCCGTCCGTTCTATCTCCAAGTCGCGCGCTTGGGCGCGTCGGGCGACGTCGATGCGGCACGAGCGTGCTTCGAGCCCCACGCCGATCTCGCCGATCTCGCGCTCTTCAACGCGATCCTCGCATTCCGGCGCGGCGACGTCGTCGAGCTGCGGCGCCAAGCGACGACGGCCCTCGGAGAATCGCTCGCCTCCGGTCCCTCGCACGGGACGTTCGAAGCGCGGGAACTCCTCGAAGCCTCCGACATGCGGCGGACCAATCGCGGCCGATGCGCGCGCGACGAAGCGCAGAGCTGGTCGTACGATTGCGACGACGGCGAACTTCCGCGCAAGGGGCGCGAGCGACCGGTCCTGACCGCACGGCAAGCGGAGATCGCGTCGCTCGCCGCGTCGGGCTACCGCAATCGCGACATCGCCGCACGCTTGGATATCAGCGAAAACACCGTCGAGCGTCACGTCGATGCGATCTTGCGCCGGCGCGGCCTCTCGTCGCGACTGCAGCTTTCCGGTATGCGTGACGGATGAATGCGCGTGACGCGGCGACGCGAGCCCGTCTCGCAGTATAGCCAGCTGCTGGAGCGCGCCGCGCTCCTGGGCATGCGGATCGATAGCGAGATCCTCGCCGTCACGGCGCGTAAGCAGCGTTCGTTCGTCGATCGAACGCTCGCTCGGCCCGATCGTCCCGATTCGCCCCTCGAACGCACGCTCGATAACGCATGGGCCTTCGTCTCGGCGGACGCGCGCGGCGCGATCCTCGCGTCGATCGCGGACGATCGGCGCATCGTCCTCCACCGCGAGATCGCGGAGCGCCTGTCTTCGTCGCGGACGACGCCTCCCGATCCGAGCGCCATCGCCCGACACTTCGCGGCGGCCGGCGACGATGCGAGCGCACGCGGTTTCCTTCGCGCGGCCGGGATGCAGGCGCTCGAGCACGCCGATTTCGCGCTCGCCGAGGAGCACTTCCGCGAAGCGATGACGACGGGCGTCGTCGCGGCGGAGGAGCGCGCGCTCATGTGGGAGCGGCTCGCCGACGTGGCGCGCGCGAGCGAGGCACGGGACGGCAACGAAGAGCGGGCGTTACGCGAGGCGCTCCGATACTGCGACGACGCGCCGCCCGAACGCCGCGCCGCCCTGCTCGCTCGACTCGCGCGGCTCTTCGGCGACCGCGGCGAGCGGCGACGTGCGCTCGCGTATATCGAGCTCGCCGAGAACGCGGTCGGAAAATCGGCCTCGCGGGATCTCGCGCGCGAGATCGACGCGTTCGCCGAGGAGACGCGTTTCGCGCTCGGCATCCCGCCGCTCGCGCGCGAAACGCCGACGGGCGAAGAATCCGCACGGGCCGCGCGCGACATTCGCTGCGGCATCCTTCGCGCGATCGCCGACGGCCGGCGCGCGTTGCACGTCGGAGATCCGAGCGCGCTCACGTTTTTCGCGAACGCGGAAGAGATCGCGACGATCGAAGGACATCGCGATCTCATCCTGAGCGCCGCGACGCTCCGCGCGCAAGCGCATCTCGACGTGGGTTCGCTCGACGCCGCGTTCGCGACCGTCGAGCGTGCGCGGGCGATCGCGACCGGCCTCGAACCCGACGAGCGCTACGCGCTCGATCTCCTTCGCTGCGCGCTGCTCGTCGAAGGCGGCCGTCTCTCGGAGGCTCGCGCCGAGATGGACCGGCTCGCGACGTCGCCCTCGGCGCAGCGGCGCGGGGCGACGCTCGCGCCCGCACTGGACCTCCGCATACGCGCGCTCGCGGCCGACGACGATCGTCTCCGGCGAGCGATTCCCGATCCCGAACGGCTCTCCGTCGCGCTCGCGGCGACCGACCCGGCGGGCGCGGCCGAACTCGCGGGGCCGGTCGCCTACGCGACGTTCCTCACCGCGACCTCGCGCGGCGCGCGTACGTTGCTGCGTACCGTCCTCCAGCTAGAACCCCTGGGCGCGCGTCAACACGAC
>CAZZZK010000016.1:0-17161 GCA_964658555.1 Vulcanimicrobiota bacterium
CTCGCCGGCGCCGGCCGTCTCGGCGGCACCCGCACTCGCGCCGGCTCCGCCGTTGCCGCCGGCCGGGACGATCCCGGCCGCGCTCTCGCTCGCGCTCACCGGGACGGCGGCGGCGGATTCGGCCTTCGCGTATCCGCAGATTCTCGCGGCGATCGGTCGTGCGATCGCGCCGACGCTGCGACCGGGTGCGTCGATCGCGTACGGAACGGTGACGCCGTGGCCGCTCTCGCCGCTCTCGCTCGGAACGCGAGCGGCCGTTAACGTCGCCGTGACGATCGCGGGCGACGAGACGAGCGCGCCCGTCGCGGGGACCGTCACCGTCACGCTCGACAGCGTCGCGGCCCCGGCCGTCGAACCCGCCGTCCTCTTCTTGAGCGACGACCCCGAATATCTGCGGCAAGAGGGACTCGTCTTTCGCGGCGACGTCGAGCGCTATTACTATCACTCCGACATCGGGCTGCCGCGCGACGTCGACGTCGTCCTCACCGCCGCGAGACCGACGCGCGTCGCGCTGATCGGCTCCGGTGCCGGGCCCGATCAAGACGTCATGGCGGTCGGACACGCGGTCACGCGCGACTTCCTGCAATTCGAACGCGCGAACGAAGGCGTCGTCGTCGACCTCGTTCCCGGACGGCCGTTCGTCGTGCGGCACACGCTGCTGCTGCAGGGCGAGCTCATCGCGGGCGCGCTCGACGTGCAGGTGCTCGACGGCGGATCCGCCGCGATCTCGGTGATCGCCACGGCCGCGGGCGGCCGGGCCGAGGCCTTTCTCGACGGCCCGCGCGTGCCGTTCGACGGCCACCATCGTCACGGGAAATTCGATCTGGCGGACTACGGCACGATCGCCGCGTCGTACAGCGTCGGCGGCCCGGCCGTCGCGGCCCAGATCGGGGCGAAGGTGCCCTCGCCGCGCAATCTCGATCCGAACGACGACGGGCGCGATTACGGCGATTACGGCATCATCCGAAAGCTCACGTTCACGCTCGCGAACCCGACCGACGGCGCGCATCGTATCTACCTCTACGAAAAACCGCTCGCGGGTTCGGTGAGCAGCAGCTTCGTCGTGGACGGCCAGCTCAAAGAGCTCGACTGCGTCCGCGCGCGCCAGCCGTACGCCGTGATGACGTACGAGCTGCCGCCGCATTCGACGGGAGCGACGACGACGGTCACGATGACGGACGGCGGCTCGTACTATCCCCTCGAGTTCGGCGTCACCGACGCGCAACCGACCGCGTACGTCCCCGCGGTCGGAGCGCCCGACAGTTGCTCGCCGAGCGTCGCCGCCGCCGCGCAGACGGCCGCACCGCAGACGTCGGCTCCTCCGAGTCCGGCGCCGCAAGCGACGCCGAGCGGCATCGCGCCGACGGCCTCACCGCAGCCGGCGGCCTCCGCGACGCCGAACGCGCCGGTCTCCGTCACGAACGATAAATAGCCGCGTCGCGGATCCTCGTCAGGCGAGGACGAACTCCGCGGCCGGCGCGCGGCCGTCGTCCTCCGGCGTGCGCCACTTCCAATTCACGATCTCCGGCACGTCGTGCCCGTGCGCGTCGATGTAGATCTTGTGCTCGACGAGCCGATCGTGCATCCGCTGCTTGAGGTAATCGCCGGCCGTTCCGAGCGCGGGCAAACGGTCGATGACCGCTTGAACGAGATGGAACCGGTCGAGCCCGTTCTGCACGCGCATATCGAACGCGGTCGTGATCGTGCCCTCTTCCTTGTAGCCGCTCACGTGCAGATTCTGATTCGTCCGGCGATAGGTCAAGCGGTGAATCAACCACGGATATCCGTGGAAGCCGAAAATGACGTGCTTATCGCGCGTGAAGATCGCGTCGTAATCGACGTCGCTGAGCCCGTGCGGGTGTTCGCTCTGCGGCTGGAGTTTCATCAGATCGACGACGTTGACCACGCGGATCTTGAGCTGCGGCAGCTCCTCGCGCAAGATGCTGACGGCCGCGAGCACTTCGAGCGTCGGCGTATCGCCGCAGCACGCCATGACGACGTCCGGCTCGCCGCCGCGGTCGTTGCTCGCCCACGGCCAGATGCCGATGCCCTCCGTGCAGTGAACGATCGCCGCATCGATCGAGAGCCACTGCGGCAACGGATGCTTCCCCGCGATCACGACGTTCACGTAGTGCCGGCTCCGCAAACAATGATCGAACACGGAGAGCAGGCAGTTCGCATCGGGCGGGAGATAGACGCGCACGATACCCGCCTTCTTACTCGCGACGTGATCGATGAAGCCCGGATCCTGATGCGTGAAGCCGTTGTGGTCCTGTTGCCAGACGTGCGACGCCAGCAGGTAATTGAGCGATGCGATCTTGCGGCGCCACGGCAGCTGCGACGTGACCTTGAGCCATTTCGCGTGTTGGCTGAACATCGAATCGACGATCCGGATGAACGCCTCGTAGCTGTTGAAGAGGCCGTGGCGCCCGGTGAGCAGATACCCTTCGAGCCAGCCCTGGCATTGATGTTCGCTCAGCATCGAATCGAGGATCCGGCCGGTCGTCGCGAGGTACTCGTCGTCGCGCTCCTCGCGCGCGTCCCACTGACGATTCGTCGCTTCGAACACGGGGCCGAGGAGGTTCGAGAGCGTTTCGTCGGGACCGAAGATGCGGAAGTTCGCCCGTTCGCGATTTGCGCGCACGACGTCGCGCAGGAACAGGCCGAGGACGTGCGTGTCGCCGGCGTCGACCGCTCCCGGCGCCGGGACCGCGACCGCGTGGTCGCGGAAATCGGGCATCTTGAGGTCGCGCAGCAGCATCCCGCCGTTCGCGTGCGGATTCGCTCCCATCCGGCGGTCGCCCGCGGGCGCGAGCTCCGCGAGCTCGGCGACGAGCCGGCCGCTCGCATCGAAGAGCTCCTCGGGCCGATAGCTCTTCATCCAGCGCTCGAGATCGGCGAGGTGATCGGGATGCGCCGCATCGACGAGCAGCGGAACCTGATGCGACCGGAACGTGCCCTCGTTCGGCACGCCGTCGACGAGCTTCGGGCCCGTCCAGCCCTTGGGCGAACGCAGCACGATCATCGGCCAGCGCGGCCGGCCCGGATCGGCTCCCGAACGCGCCTCGCGCTGGATGCGTTCGATCTCGTCCAGCGCGCGGTCGAGCGCGGTCGCCATCGCTTCGTGCATGGGACCGGGCTCGTGCCCCTCGACGAAATACGGCGACCATCCGCAGCCGCGTAGGAACTGCTCGAGTTCGTCCGGCTCGATGCGCGCGAGAACCGTCGGATTGCTGATCTTGTAGCCGTTGAGGTGCAGGATCGGCAGCACCGCGCCGTCGCTCGCGGCGCTGAGAAACTTCGTCGATTGCCACGCGGTCGCGAGCGGCCCGGTCTCCGCTTCTCCGTCGCCGACGACGCACGCCGCGACGAGCGTCGGGTTGTCGAAGACCGCGCCGAACGCGTGGCTGAGCGAATAGCCGAGCTCCCCGCCTTCGTGGATCGATCCCGGCGTTTCGGGCGAGACGTGACTCGAGATGCCGCCCGGAAACGAGAACTGCTTGAAGAGCTTCTTGAGCCCCGCTTCGTCGCGGCCGACGTCGGGATAGACCTCGCTGTACGTGCCTTCGAGATAGACGTTCGCGACGATCGCCGGGCCGCCGTGGCCGGGCCCCGCGATGTAGATCACGTTCGTATCGCGCGCTTTGATGACGCGGTTGAGATGGGCGTAGATGAAGTTCTGCCCGGGCGAGGTACCCCAGTGCCCGACGACGAGCGGCTTCACGTCCGAGAGTACGAGCGGCTCGCGCAGCAGCGGATTATCGTAGAGGTAGATCTGCCCGACCGCGAGATAGTTCGCGGCGCGCCAATACATGTCGATCTTGCGTAGGGCGTCCGGAGAGAGGGTCGCCCGGTCGCGCAGCACGTCGATGGCGCTCATGCCGCGTACCGCACGACCATCGTCGGAAGCGTCCCCCGCGACACGACGCTCTCCGCGATGCTTCCGAAGAAGAGGCGACGCAAGCCGCGCCTGCCGTGGCTGCCGATCACGATGACGTCGGCGCGAGCGCTTCGCGCCGCTTCGAGCAGTGCGAGCGAGACGTCGCCGCCCGCGAGGATCGCGTTCGAGGTCAGATCTTCGACGACGACGCTCGTCGCGGCGAGACCGCGGCGCCGTGCCGCGGCCACGTGCTTCTCCAGCAGCGCCTTCGCGGCCGCGTGAAGTTCTTCGAGAAACGACGTCGGATCGTACTGATACATCGCCGCCTTGTAGAGCAGATCGCCCGTCTCGACGATCGTGCCGTACACGATCGCGGCCGACGCGAGCGCGGCGACCTCGATCGCATACGCGGCCGCGACGTCGGCAGCTTCCGAATCGTCGAGTGCGACGAAGATCCGTTCGAACGGCGCGCGGACCGCGGGCGTTCCCAGGACGACAGTCGCGTGTACGACGAGCGTCGGGATCGCCGTCGCCCGCAGAACGCTATCCGCGACGCTTCCGGCGTACGCCCGCTCCAAGCCGCGCTTCGCCATCGTGCCCATCACGATCCCATCGGCGCCCTCGCGTTCGGCGCACGCCACGATCGCGTTCGACGGCCGGCCCTCGAGAAAGCGGCTCGAGGCGCGAACGCCCGCGGCAACGGCGCGCGCGACCGCCTCGTCGACGTGCGATCGTGCCGACCGGTCGACCCGCACGAGCGTCTCTTCCATGTTCACGGCGACGACGTCCGGCGTCGACATCTCGGCGATCAGGAGCGCCTCGTCGACGACCGTGCAGAAGATCAACTCGCTTCCGTACCTGCGCCCGAGATCGATCGCGAGATCGCACGCGCTCGCGGCGGCGGGCGTGAAGTCGACGGCCACGAGCAGCCGAGCCAGCGTCGCCATCGTTATGCGACGCCGTGCGCGACGGCGGTTTCGAGCGCCGTCACGGGGCTGCGCAGCACGAGCGCGTAGCGCGTCCGATGGCGCTCGCAATTCTCCGCCCAGCACGCTTCGAGCGAGCGGATCGATCGATCGAGTATGTCGCGGCTCATCGCGACGGCGAGACGATGGCCGACGAAGCGATCGAAGAGCTCTCCGAACGCGCCCGCCGGCGGAACGTAGCGGCCCTCGAGGATGACGAGCGTTCGCAGCGCGTCGACGCGGAAGCGCAGCGAGCCCGCGAAGTTCGGCAGCCAGCGCGAGCGCGTATCGTAATCGAAGACGATCTCGTCGTGCGAACGGCCGCGTTCGGTTACGTCGATCTGCATGCGCGAGCGCACGACGACGCGGCGGACGAGCGATCCCGAACGCGGGATGCGTAGCGCCCGGTATGGGAGGCGGATGCCGCCCGTGAGCGCGTCGCCGAGCGTTCGGACGACGAGATCGGGCTGATCGAGCGCGATCGAGAACGGAGCGTTCGCGAACGCTTCGACGCGGATGGTCGACATGGAATCTCCCTCACCACGTGCGCATGCCCGGCACGAGGTAGTGATGCTGAGAAAGTTGTTCGTGGACGGGGCCGACGTAGGCGAGCAGCGCGAACGCGAGCGCGAGCGCGGCCCAGCGTCCGAGATTGTCGAAGACGGCCGGCGTCTCGAGCGCTTCTTCGTCGACCGGCGCGAAGTCGAAGAGCGCGGGCTCCGCGGCGCGATCGTTCTGCAGCCGCGTTCCGATCGCGACCGTCGCGAACATGAGGATCGCGACGAAGAGCAGCGCGCCGCCGACCGCGGCCCCGATCATCTGGCCGTGCCACGATGCCGCGCCGGCCGCGCCGAGGTACGTCACGTCCGAGACGCGGCGCGGCGCGCCGAGCAAGCCCGCCCAGTGCATCGAGATCGACATGAACAGCATGCCGACGAACCAGATGTACGTCGATGCGAGCGCGACTTTGGGAGCGAAGAGCCGGCGGCCCGTGAGCGCCGGGACGATCCGGTACGCGGCCCCGATGAAGCTCAGCGCGACCGGGCCGCCGACCGTCACGTGGAAGTGTCCGACGATCCACATCGTATTGTGGACGAGCACGTCCATGCTGTACGAGTTGTTGACGATGCCGCCGAAGCCGCCGAGGACGAAGAGCAGCATGCCGAGCGCGGAGCCGCTGAAGACGGGATCGCCCCACGGCAGCCAGCGTACGATCGCGACGAACCCGCGCTTGCCGGCCCGCCGCGCCGCGATCTCGAACGTCGCGAAGATCGCGAACGCCGTCATGAACGACGGTATGACGACGCCGTAGGTGATCGCGACGTGCAGCCACTTCCAGCCGGCCGAGATGCCCGGATCGAGCAGCTGATGATGCAGCCCGACGGGCGTCGAGAGCAAGAGCAGAAAGATGAACGCGAGGCGCGTGAGCGAGTCGCTGAAGATCTTCCCGCCGAACGTCGTCGGCACGACGGTATACCAGATCAGATACGCGCCCATGAGCCAGAAGTACACGAGCGGATGCCCGAAATACCAGAACAGCATCCGCGTGAGCTCGACGTCGATCCCGGGCGTCCAGCCGAGCGCCCACGGGACGAGCAGCGTCATCTCCGCGACGACGCCGATCGTGCCGATGATCCACATGACGAACGTGATCGACGCGAGGAACGCCGGAAGCGGGATCCGTTCGCGCGGATGGCCGCGCTTCCACCACGCGACGTTCTCGAAGATGTCGTAGGCGATGCCCCACGTGCCCGCGATCAGCAGCGTCGCGCCGATGTAGAACCACGGCGTCGCTTTGAGCGGCGCGTAGAACGTGTAGAGGACGCTCGCGTTCCCGCTCAGGATCGCGATCGACGTCATGAGCGTACCGGAGAGCATGACGAGATAACTCGCCCAGCCGAGTTTGACCGATCGGTCGGGCCGCGGGATGCGCCGGTAGACCGCGAAGAGGCAGAGCCCGACGATGAAGAACGTCGTGAAGACGAGCGCCATCAGCACGCCGTGCGCCGTCAGCATGCGATAGTAATCGAACACCGGCGGCATGACGATCCAATTCGCCCGCGAGAAGCTCTGCAGCAGGCCGAAGAACGCGCCGAGTACGAGCGCCGCGGTCGCCGTGTAGACGTGCACGAGGATCAGCAGATCTTCGTTCGCGCCGGTGTAGCGCGCGAGCATGACCGGATCGTCGAAGTGCGTTTTCGCGAACAGCGTGCTCGTCGCCATCAGCGGACCGTGATGCTCGCGGCCATGTTCTGATGGCCGATGCCGCAATACTCGTTGCAGACGAGCAGGAACGTCCCGGCCTTTCGGAACGTATAGGCGACCGAGCTCACCCAGCCGGGCGAAACTTCGGTGTTGATGCTCGTCTCGGGTACGCTGAAGCCGTGCATCACGTCCGTCGCCGTGACGTAGAACGTCACGTGCGCGCCGAGCGGCACCGTAAGCGACTTGGGAGAGAACGAGAAGATCTGCGTGACGTAGTACGCCTCGTACTGACCCTCGGCGATCTTACGAAGGCCCGGATGATCGAACGGCGGCGTCGACGAGACGCGGGTCGGATCGATCGTCTGCACGCGGCTCGGCGGCACGAATCCGTCGACGACCGCGGCGGTCGTGATCACCGCGAGAAAGATCGCGAGCAGGCCGATCGCGAGGCCGAGCCAGATCCGTTCGTAGCGATGGACGTGCACGGTTACCAGCGCGATCGGACGAGCAAGAACATTAGAAACCAGCCGACCGCGATCGCGCCGCCGAGAACGAGGACGAAGCCGAGCGTCGCGGGCAGCGGCTCGTCGACCGGTACGGAGATCTGCGCGGCTTTCGAGGAGCGTGACATTGTACGAGCGAGCGTAGCTCTCGCATGCGCGCTTCTCGCGAAGAATCTGCGAACGCGCCGGCGCGACGGCCGTGCGATCGCACGCGACGACGTTGCGCGATACGAGGAACGACGTGCTCTGCGGTTCGTCGCGTCCGCGCGGCCCTCGCACCGCAACGCGGCGAATTTCTTCCGAAGCCGCCGTGCGCGCGCGCCGATGCTATCGAGCACGTACCTCCGTGTGACGTGCGTCGCTCGATCTTCGGTGCCACGCATGGCGAGCGATAGGTGCGCGACGGGCGAACGGCAACACGGCGGCTCTGATGATCGCATCGATATCGCCGCCGAGCGTACTCATCGTCGAAGACGAGCCGGCGATCGTTGACGTCCTCGTCGCGTATCTTCGCGACGAGGGATTCGCGACGCATCGCGCGGCCGACGGCGAGTCCGGATTGCGCGAAGCGATCGCACGGCGACCGGATCTCATCCTGCTCGATCTCAACCTTCCCAATCTCCACGGACGGGAAGTGTTCCGGCGCATCCGCGAAGTCTACGACGCGCCCATCATCCTCCTCACGACGCGATCGAGCGAGATCGATATCGTCGTCGGCCTCGAGCTCGGAGCCGACGATTACATCGCGAAACCGTTCAGTCCGCGGGAAGTCGTCGCTCGCGTGAAGAGCGTGCTGCGACGGTCGCGACGCGCGGCGGAAACGCCCGTACGCCACGATGCGAACGTCCCGCAGCGCGTCGGCTCCATCGAGATCGACCGGACGTCTCACGAAGTCCGCCGCCACACGGCGCTCGTCAACGTCACGCCGACGGAGTTTCGCATCCTCGACGTCCTCTCTCGTCATCTCGGTCAGGTGCTCACGCGCGGTCAGCTGCTCGACCGGATCTCGACCGACGACGCGATGTACGATCGCACGCTCGATCGCCACGTCGGCAACCTCCGCCAGAAAGTTGAAGACGATCCGCGGCATCCCGCGTACATCTTCACGATTTTCGGCGTGGGCTACAAGATGGTGGACGCGCATGCAAACGCTCGTCCATGAGATGCGCAACCAGATCGCGATCGCGGTCGCGACGGTCGAAGCGTTTCTCGACGGCAAGCTCGATCCGTCTCCGAAGCGTTTGCAAACGATACTGCGCGCGCTGAACGAACTCGACGTTCTGCTGGACGACGTCGCCGTGCAGGGGCCGGTCGCATTGGCGAGCGTTCCGCGCGAGAGCGATATCTGCGGCCTCGTCGACGACGAGCTCGCCGGGCTCGAAGCGGCGGTCGCCGAGCGCGGCCTCTCGCTCGTCCGGCACCGCTGCGAACGCCGGGAATGCTGTCGCACGATCGATGCCGACCCGGCCCGCATCGGTCAGGCGGTGCGCAACGTGCTGCTCAACGCCGTGCGCTATTCTCCGGCCGGCGGAACCGTCACCGTCGCGTGTCAGCGCACCCAGCGCGACTTCTCGCTCACGATCGCCAACGGCGGAGCCGGCATCGATTCGCGCGACCTGCCGCGCATCTTCGATATGAATTTCCGAGGCTCGCTCGCGCGCCGCGTTCCCGGAAGCGGCATCGGACTCGCGCTCGCGAAGAAGATCGTCGACGACCACGGCGGCAGCATCGCCGCGAGCAGCGTCCCGGGCGAAGGCGCGACGTTCGTCGTTCGCTTGCCGGTCGCGCGGGCCACGATCGCGTGAGGGCGCTACGAAGCGCGCTCGCGGCGATCGTCGCGCTCGCCGCCCTCTTCGCACGGACGCCGACGCACGCCGCGGCGGACGCTCCCGTGCGAACGGCGTTCGTGCCGATCGAGCACGAGGGCGACGTCCTGCCCGACGTCGTGCTGCGCGATCAGCTCGGCCGCGCGCGGCGGCTCTCGGATTTCGCGGGCGAGGCGGTCGTCGTCTCATTCATGTACACGCGCTGCGCCGATCCGAACATGTGCCCGCTCGTCACGTCGAAGTTCATCGGGCTGCAGCGCCGGATGAACCCGATGACGCATCTCGTCGAGATCACGCTCGATCCGGCACACGATACCGTCCCGGTCCTCGCGCGCTACGGCGCCCGCGCCGGTGCCGATCCCGATCGTTGGACGCTCGCGACGGCGGACGCGGCGAACATCGCGTCGCTCTCGACGCGCGCCGGAGTCGCGGCGCGCTTCTCCGGCTTCGCGCTCGCGCATTCGGAAGCGGCGATCGTCGTCGGGCCCGACGGCCGAATCGCGAAGATCGTCGACGGCAACGATTGGACGGTCGGCGAGATCCTCTCCGAAGCGAACGCCGCGCTCGGCGCCCGGCCCAACGCACGCTCACGATTGCGGCTCTGGCTCGCGGCGGGCGTCGCGGCCGCATGCGGCGGCGGACGCTCCGGAATGTCGATGGCCGCGGCGCTCGCGCTGTTCGCCTGCATACTCGCGGGCGCGGCGGTCTTCGCGCGACGAGCCTTCGGCTCGCTGTTTCGTTGAGCGTTCGCTCGTCGATACGTTCGGCGTGACGTGCGGCACGCTCGACGGTACGCGATCCGAACCGCTTACCGGCGGAACGGCTCCGGTGCTTCGAGCGGGCGATACGGCACGTGCGCCGGCGAGGCCCGAACGAGGAGGCGCTTGCCGATGATCCGATCCTCGACGTAGGCGACGAACGCGTCCCCGCCGTCGGCGAACATCCGCCGCGGCACCACGATCGCGGGCTTGAAACTGCGGTGCACCTGCAGCATCGAATCGGAGACATCGAGTCTCGAGACGCCGGCCGACGTCGTCATCACCGCGGCTCCCGCCGCCCGGCCGAACGAGAGGCCCCGGGCGTTCCACGCGAGCGTGCTGAGCACGCCGACGCGCGGCCGCCGAACGATCAGATACCGCGGTCGCCGGGCTTGGAGCACGTACACCGTTCCGATCACGATCTGCACGACGCCGTCGATGCCGTACGGCCACGCGGCGCGGCGGTGCGGCCCGACGAACGACAGAACGATCATCACCGCGCCGACCACGATAAAAACGATCCCGAACGGAAGCACGGAACGCGTCTGCTTCCCGTACCGTGCGAGGACCGTCGCCCGCACGGCGTCGACGTCCGCGCGATCGAGCGCGTACGTTACCGAGCCGTCGAAGCGTGCCGAGTCTGCCATCGCGATGCTCCGAATCTCCAAAGCGGGCGAGATCGGCGAAGTCTTCGCCGTTCGGCCGGAGCGGTCCGCGCGGGGAGCGGCGCCCGCGTCTGGAATTGAGAGCGCATGACCGAGGACCGGCCGCAAACGTACGATTTCCGCAGCATCGAAAGACGATGGCAAGAAGCGTGGGACGCAGACGAGCTCTACCGCGCGAACGACGACGATCCGCGCGAGAAGTTCTACGTCCTCGAGATGCTGCCGTATCCGTCGGGCGATCTGCACGTGGGGCACGCGAAGAACTACACGCTCGGCGACGCCTACGCGCGCATGGTGCGCATGGCCGGCTACAACGTCGTCCATCCGATGGGTTTCGATGCGTTCGGCCTGCCCGCCGAGAACGCGGCGATCGCGCGCGGGATCGATCCCAACGTCTGGACGCGCGACAACATCGCGAACATGGAACGCCAGATCAAGCTCATGGGGACGGGCTACGACTGGTCGCGCGAGCTCGCCACGTGCGATCCGGCGTACTATCGCTGGAATCAGTGGCTCTTTCTGCGGCTCTACGCCGACGGGCTCGCGTACAAGCGCGAAGCGCCGGTGAATTGGTGCCCGAACGATCGGACCGTTCTCGCGAACGAACAAGTCGAAGACGGCCGCTGCTGGCGCTGCGGCTCGCTCGTCGAGCGCCGCAATCTCTCGCAGTGGTTCTTGAAGATCACCGAGTACGCGGATCGCCTGCTCGCCGCGATCGACGGACTCGACGGCTGGCCCGAAAAGATTCGCGTCATGCAGCGCAATTGGATCGGCCGCAGCGAAGGCGTCACGTTCGCTTTCGCGGTGCCGGACCTCGACGAGACGATCGCGGCGTACACCACGCGCATCGACACGCTCTTCGGCGTGACGTACCTCGCGCTCGCGGCGGAGCACCCGCTCGTCGCGCGCATCGCGGCCGCGCATCCCGAACGCGCCGAACGGATCTCCGCGTTCGCGGCGTCGCTGAAGAATAAATCGGAGCTCGAACGCACGAGCCTGATGGCGAAGGACGGCGTCTTCACGGGCGCGTTCGCGATCAATCCGCTCTCGGGCGAACGCATTCCGATCTGGATCACGAATTACGTCCTGGCCGAATACGGTACCGGCGCGGTCATGGGCGTGCCGGGTCACGACGATCGCGACTTCGATTTCGCGCGTACGATGGAACTGCCGATCGTGCGCGTCGTGGCGGAGCCCGGCGTGCCGGACGACGCGCCGCTCGAACGCGCGTACACGGGCGCCGGCCGGCTCGTCGCGAGCGGCGAATTCACCGGCCGCGAGTCGATCGACGCGAAACGCGCGATCGCGGAGAAGCTCGTCTCGCTCGGCGCCGGCGAACGGACCGTCAACTATCGCATCCGCGATTGGCTGATCTCGCGCCAGCGCTACTGGGGAACGCCGATCCCGATCGTCTATTGTCCGGACGACGGCGAGGTGCCCGTCCCGGAGAACGAGCTGCCGATCCTCTTGCCGCAGAACGTTCCGATCACGGGCGAGGGGTCGCCGCTCGCGCGCGACGCCGCGTTCTACGAGACGACGTGTCCGCGCTGCGGCGGCCCGGCGAAACGCGAGACCGACACGATGGACACGTTCTTCGAATCGTCCTGGTACTACGCGCGCTACCTCGATCCGCACAACGATCGCGCGCCGTTCGATACGTCGCGCGTCGATCCGTGGCTCAACGTCGATCAGTATATCGGCGGGGCGGAACACGCCGTGCTGCATCTGCTCTACGCGCGCTTCTTCTACAAATACTTTCACGATCAAGGCTGGGTGCACGGGCCGGACGAGCCGTTCGCGCGGCTCTTCAATCAGGGCATGGTCCTGCGCAACGGCGAGAAGATGTCGAAATCGCGCGGCAACGTCGTCGGCATCGACGAGACCGCCGAGAAGAACGGCGTCGACGCGATGCGGCTCTTCCTGCTCAAAGCGACGCCGCCCGAAGACACGATGGAATGGACGGACGACGGCATCGCGGGCCGCGTGCGCTTCCTCGATCGCGTCTGGCGCGCGAGCGAACCGTTCTTTGCCGGAGCTGGAGGCGCGTCGCTCGATCGCCTGCCGGCGATCGGCGGCGAGACGCAGCGCGACGTCGTGCGCGCCGTGCACGCCGCGCTCAAATCGGGTTCCGAAGAGACGCAGACGAGGCGCTTCCACTACAACACGACCCTCGCGCGCCTCGACGAGCTCGTGAACGCGATGACGCGGCTCGCCGTCGTTCCCGGCGCCGGGGACGATCCGGCGATGCGGTACGCCGTGCGCGCGCTGCCGGTCCTGCTCGCGCCGTTCGCGCCGCACATCGCGGAAGAACTCTGGCATCGCATGGGGTTCTCCGGCTCCGTGCACCTCGAAGCGTGGCCGCCGTTCGACCCGGCCGCGCTCGCCGTCGACCGGATCGAACTCGTCGTCCAAGTCAACGGGAAGATCCGCGCGCGGCTGCCCGTGGCCCCCGGGATCGCCGAATCGGACGCGTTCGCGCTCGCCTTCGCCGACGCGAACGTCGCGACGTACCTGGAAGGGAAGACCGTGCGCAAGCGGATCTTCGTGCGCGATAAGCTCGTCAGTCTGGTCGTGAACTAACGCCCGGCGACGGCGACGCTCGTGCGATCTCTTTCGCGCGTCCGATACCGGAAGGCGTGGCGCGTACGATCGGAGGTCACGTCGTCGTTATAGTATCTAAAGCAATGACCAAAGAATCGCCATAAATGTCTTTCAAAGACATTTATGGCTCATATCATCGCTAATTTCGAAAACAGGTGAGACGGCTCCCGTCTTACGAGACTAAGGCCAAGATCTTTACGGGTCGGCGTCGTTGCTTTGTTCCCATCCGTCGTACTCGCCGTCAAACATTGAGCAAAGATGCTCGAACACCTCAGTATAGCGCGCGATATCTTGGGGAGTTGCGGAGTCCACGACGATGATACCATATCGTCTCGGACCACCTTCATCTAAGGCTTCTGTTCGACTAGTGAGATCGTAATGAGCTTTGAGCTCGTTTGTGGCTGCGAGCGCAGCCTCTTCGGAGCTAAAGTACAAAAAGTGCCTGATAGACGGAAGTTTTCCAGCGTTATCTTTTATTGCTCCGGATATGCTGTTTTTCTCGCTCACGCTTTTTCGGATAAAAGCGAGATTAACGAGCGACAACTGTGGCGTCTGTTGAATCTCGTCTTCGGTAAGGCGAACTTTTTTGGTACTATTGAACGGGGTCGTTCCGTCGATTGGTACGACGAGATACTCACCGCTTCTCAAACGCTGGTTGAGCATGATATTCGGTACGACATCTGGTACCGGAAACACATCAACGAATTCGACCTCTCCGTTTCTCCTGCGTGCAAGATAACGGATTGGAAGCAGATGCCAAGCATCCGTCGACATCGATACAATTCTTTCGAGGTCGGGGTGTTTATTGTAGATCCCCGGGAGGACTCTTATAAGCTCAAGCGACCGTTCGACCTTCCTAACGAACTGTACGTAGACGGTTCCATCGGTCGCTTCGACCACGAATACGGAGCCCTCAGCGTAGGTTTTCATATCATAAAACCGCCGCGTCTTCTGCTAGGGGTGCTCCTGGCCCCGGTAAAGGGGAGTCGGCGCCTGGCGTAATCAACTCGTGGACGAACTCTTCCAAACCTTGAACCCCTTCGGCTAGCGCCTCCCCTCTTCTGAAGGCATCGCTACGTTCGACGGACTTTGATTGGCCCCGCGAATGCCTTTTTGTAGTGACGTAAGCGGCGCACGTGCGTGCCGTCGTTCGTCGAGGATCGCCCGTTCGAGCCATGAAGTGCAACCTCCGGAAACTTTTTTTCATGGAGGTCGCACACATGGCTATCATGACCGAGCCCGCGCCCGCGGATGCGGGTCGACGGTTCGCGGGGACCCTTCGGGTCGTCGATCCGTCGCCGCTAAATTGGCTCTTCATCACGTGGAATACGATGGAAGAACCGATACGTACCGATCACGACGGGCACGCCGTCTATTCGATGGCGACGGGCCATCGTTACAGCAACGGCGGGAAGACGCTCGAGATGGACGTCCGCAAGGGCGGCGTCTTTCAGAACGGCGAGCCGCTGACCGCGCATCACATCAAACTCGCCTTCGACGAGATGCAGCGCTGGGAAGCGCCCCATCCGCCGGGTACGTGGCTGAACTTCCCGGTGGAATCGGTCGCCGAGGTCGTCGACGATCACACGATCCACTTTCACTTCCCGCAGCCCGACGGGCTCGCGCTCGCGAAGATGCGCGGATTCCACGTGCCGAGCAAATCGTTCTGGACCGACGGTCCGGGTTTCGGCTACGAACGCGAGGGTTCCGGAAACGGTAATTGGTGAATCATCGACGCACCGGGCCCGTGGGGCACCGGACCGTTCGTCCTGACGTCGGGACACTCGTCGATCACCACCGTGATCGCGATCCAGCGCGCGAATCCGTTCGCCTGCGCGTGGCTCATCGAAAAAGAAGATCGCACGCCCGAACTCGTCCTCGAAGCGAATCCCACGTACTGGGATCGTAAGCGCGGACCGTTCGTCGAGAAAGTCGTCTTCCGCAACACGCTCTCGCCGGCCGAGGCCCTCGATCTCTGCATCGGCGGCGACGGCGAAGTCGACATCGTCACGGAGGTCTCGCCCGCCGACGCGCGGCGCGTCATCGATTCGAAATTCGCGCGCCTCGAAGCGTGCGATGCGAATCGCGTCCTCGTCGGAGTCTTCAACCGTCACCCGGGGCGCGACGTCCCCCTCGACGACAAGAACCTGCGCGAGGCACTCAACCTCGCCGTCGATCGCGAGAAGATCATCCGCGACGGCATGCTCGGCTACGCCTCGAACGTGGCGTGCCTGACCCCGCCGTGGTGCGCGGGCAGTCCGAGCGATCTCGAACCGTTTCCGCTCGATGCGGGCGCGGCGAGAGCGGCGTTCGCGAACGTCGCCTGGCCCGCAAATCGGCCGCTGCGCATCGCCACGGGCGGCGCGTTCGCCGGCATCGCGAATCTCATCGCGGACGACATCCGAGCGAATCTCGGGATCGCCGTCGAAGTCGACGTCGGCGACGATGCGGGCGCGCTCGCGGGTTCGCGATTACTCGCCGAGGGCAAGCTCGTCCCGGCGTGGGACATCCTGCTGAACTTCTGGTTCGACATCAGTTCGGAAGCGACGCCGGCGATGATCCATCGCGAGTTCTTCGGCGCCGACGGCGCGTTTCGCGTCGGGCCCGAACTTCCGGACTTCGACCGGATGTATTGGGACATGGCGGGACAGACCGACGGGCCGAAACTCATCGCGAAGGCCGAAGCGATCGATCGCTACACGCGATCGGAGGCGCTCGGGCTCTTCATCTGTTCGCCGAAGTCGCTGACGGCCGTGAACAATCACGTGAAGTTCACGCCCTACGCGACGACCTTCGAACTCGCGGAAGCCGAAGTCACGGAAGGCCACTGGTCGCTCAAGATGTAGCTCCGGGACCGGCCCGAAAACGGAAGAGGCCCCGGCGCTAGCCGAGGCCTCGTTCGTTTCCAAGCACCGTTCGCGGCGCTACGCGGGCTGCTTCTCGCGGAAGAAATCGTACGTTTTCTGCATGCCTTCGACGAGCGTCGTCTCGGCGCTCCAATCGAGTTCGCGATTGGCGAGCGACGAATCGAATTGCGCGTCGCGCACGTCGCCGGGACGGCGCGGCAGATATTCGACCGCCGGCTCGAAACCGGTGACGTCGATGAGCGCGCGATAGATCTCGTTCACGCTCGTCTTTCGGCCCGTGCCGATCACGTAGCAGGTGCCGCCGCCGCGCGTGAGCGCCCGGACGTTCGCGCGCGCGACGTCCTCGACGAAGATGTAATCGCGCGTCTGATCGCCGTCCCAGAAGATCTTGATGCCCTGGCGCGCGAGGAAACGGCCGATGAAGATCGAGACGACGCCCGCCTCGCCGTTGGGATCCTGGCGCGGCCCGAACACGTTACCGTAGCGAAGCGCCGTGAAGTCGAGCCCGTGTTCTTTCTTGAAGAAGCGAAGATACCACTCGGCGACCATCTTCGTGATCGCGTACGGCGACTCGGGACGCTGCGGCGTCGCCTCCGTTATCGGAAGCACGTCCGGCTCGCCGAACGTCGCACCGCTCGATGCGAAGATGACTTTCTTGACGCCGACCTTGACGCTGTTCTCGAGGACGTTGAGCAACCCGAGCACGTTGATCTGCGCGTCGAATTGCGGATCGCGGGAGCTGATCGCGACGCTGTGCTGCGCGGCGTGATGGCTCACGAGATCGGGCTTGAACTCTTTGAAGACGCGTTCGAGCGACGGTTCGCGAATATCGGAATGCACGAAACTCGCCCGCGGATTGACGTTCTCGCGGCGGCCGCCGCCGTGCTGGTC
>CAZZZK010000016.1:17171-18718 GCA_964658555.1 Vulcanimicrobiota bacterium
CGGGGAGCATCAAGGTCGCCGCCGCCTCACCGACGACCACGACGTCGTGGCCGTCTTTGAGATAGGCGTCCACGATGTGCGACCCGATGAAACCCGCGCCGCCGGTAACGATGATCCGCATACTGCTCCCATGGACGCGCTCGACGCGTCCGCTCCGTGCACCGTAAGCGGCCGATTCGAGCGAGCCTCCGACCGGCCCTCGCGCGCCGAGCCGGGCCCTCGCGCGACGGCGAAAACGGTGACGGTTCGCACGGCGTACGGGCGCGCGCTACGGAACGTCTTCGAGATCTTCCGTGAGATCGGCGCGGATGATGGCGACGAGGGCCTTCGTCCCCGCCGCACCTTCGGTCTCGGCGAAGTGATCGGTGAGCATGTCGCGCGTCTCACGTACCGCCTGCACCGTCTCACGTAGGAGCTGCAGTTCGAGGCCGGCGTTCCCGAGCAGCGTCTCGATGCGCGCGGCGACCTTGCCGAGCGACGCCGCCCGCACGACGTCGAGCAACTCTTGCACGCGCAGGTCGGCGTGGACGTCATACCGCGGACGCGAGTCGTGGTCGTGCCGATCGTGCATCCCGCTGTCTTCACGCGCCGAAGCCGCGCGACATTCCGGATCGGCGATACGGACCGTTCGCCGCTCGCCGCCCCCCGGCCGCATCTCGTTACGCGCCGTCGCGGCGTGATGGAACGGTGTGGCTCGCGCGTCGCTCGTCCCCGCTTCGGCGGCGTTTCTCGCCGGTATCGTCGCCGGCAGGCTCGAGCCGGCACTCGTCCTCGCCGCCCTCGGATGCGCGATCGGGCTCTCGCTTCTCCTTCGGGACGTCTCCCGAACGGCACGCTTCGCGTCGGTCCTCGCACTGACGCTCGGAATCGCCGAGTCGCTGTGCGCCGGCCGCGCCGGCGCCCGGGCGAGCGATCTCCGCACGTCGCGTTTCGCGGCGGTCGTCACGGCGGTCGATCGCGTCGCGAACGCGCGCGTCGACGTGACGCTTCGCCTGGGCGACGGCTCGAACGCCCTCGCGAGTATCCCGCCGCCCGTTCCGCCGATCGGAACGAGGCTGATCGTTCGCGGGCGGCGCGAGATCTTCGACGAGCCGCGCAACCCGGGCGAACCGTCGCCGCGCGAACTCGAGAACGAGCGCGGCAACGCGTGGCGCATCGCGCACGCGGAGGTCTTGCGTCGCGCGCCCGCCGACGAACGCGATCCGAGCCTCTGGTTCGCGCGCCTTCGCGCGTGGGGGAGCGCCCGGCTGCACCGCGATCTCGGCGAGCCCGATGCGACGATCCTCGCGGGCGCGATGTGGGGCGAGAAGGGAGCGCTGCCGCCCGAACTCCACGCAGAATTCCAAGATACCGGGACCGTGCACGTGCTCGTCACCGCGGGGCTGCATCTCGGCGTCGTCGCGGCGTGTGCGTACGCGCTGCTCGCGTGGCTCGGCTGCGGCCGCATCCCCGCGTCGCTCGCGACGATCGCCGTCGTCTGGACGTACGCCGCGTTCAGCGGAGCGCATCTCCCGTCGCTGCGCGCGGCGACGATGGCGACGTTTTTC
>CAZZZK010000017.1:0-18644 GCA_964658555.1 Vulcanimicrobiota bacterium
GCTACGATGCGGTCGCGCGCATCGTGCAGTGCGGCCCGAACCTGCCCGCGACCGGTCGCCGCATCGCGATCGCCTGCGCGGGAACGTCGGACCTGCCGGTCGCGCGCGAAGCGGCGCGGACGCTCGAGGCGCTCGGCCACGAGGTCGTCGAGCGGTACGACGTCGGCGTCGCCGGTTTGCATCGCACGCTCGCCGCCGTCGACGATCTCGACGCGTGCCGGGTCGTGATCGTCGTCGCCGGGATGGAGGGGGCGCTGCCGAGCGTGCTCGGCGGATTGCTGCGCGCGCCGATCGTCGCGGTCCCGACGAGCGTCGGCTACGGTGCGTCCTTCGGCGGGATCGCCGCGCTGCTCGCGATGCTGAACGCCTGCGCTCCCGGGATCAGCGTCGTGAACATCGACAACGGGTTCGGCGCCGCCGCCGTCGCGCACAAGATCGTCTCGGCCCTCTGATAGAATTCGCGAACGCCGTCTCGGGCACCGCCGCCGCCGCGTGGTTGCTCGGACTGTGGTACGCTGCGCCGCTCGTGGTCCGGCCGACGCGTGCGAGCCCGACGCGCCTGGCGGCGGCACTCGCGTTCGGCGTCGCACTCCCGGCGATTCTCGGCGCGACGAACGTCCTGTACGGCTCGACCCTGTGGCTCGCTCTCGCAGCGTTCGTCGCACTTCGCGTCCGCACGCACGGCGTCCGGGACGAGACGCTCGCCGTCGACGCACCGCCGCGTGTCGCGGCGCTGGGCGTTCCGGCGGCGACGTCGTCGGCACGATCCCCGCGAGCGACGTGTCGGATGCCGCGTACGACGTCACGGCGTGCGCGCAAGCCGCCGGAGCGGATGCCGTCCTGCTCGCCGCGGTAGCGTCGTTTCGAAACGGCTCGGACTGCGGGTCGACTCTCTACCGCGACGCCGCGTTCGTCGTCGTCGACACGTGGACCGCCGAGAACCGCAGCGTATCACGTTGACGCTGCTCCGCCTCGCGCTCGCGGCCCGCGAACGGGGCGGTCGTTTCCGGCGGTCGGCGTTCGTAGAGTTCGATGCCGCCGTCCGACGAGCGTACGTGAAGCGTCCGTCGCGCGAGCGACGACGCCACGAACGGAAAGATGCGCTCTCTGCAATACGCCGTATCGCAGCGGCGGTCGACGACGACGAACTGCGCGCCGGTCGGATCGATCGTCGCGTGCGGATGGAGGCCGAGGTGCGCGAAAATCCAGAGATCGGAACCGATCGACGCGTCCCGCGGGAGCGTCCGCAGGAGCCGCTCGAGTCGGGCATCGCCCGCGTCCGGTAATCGATAGACGGAATACCAGAAGTTCGCGGGGCTCGCGTAGGCGTCGATCCAGAGCGAGACCGCGAGGCAGCAGCCGAGCGCGGCGAAGGCGATACGCCGCGAGCGCCGTTCGAGGCTCGCGACGGCGACGATGAATGCGAGAAACAGATACGGGAGCCAACACGCCGCATAGTGCGTCGAGAGGTCGATCGTGATCGCTTCGTGCGACGCGAGCACTTCGAGGAGCCCCGGTACGGCGAAGGCGACCGCCGGCGCGAGCAGCGGGACGCCCAGCAGCGGTGCGAAGACGCCGGCGAGATAGGTACGGCGAACCGGCGAGAGGATGCCCGCAACGCCGTTCGGCGTCGAGCCGGCGCCGCGCCAATCGTATATCTTATAGCCGAACGATGCGTGGGTCGGCGAGAGCGCCGGGCGAACGACGACGAAGTAGAGCACGAGTATCCCGACGGCCGCCGTCGCGATCGACGCGAAGAACCGCGCGAGCCGCACGTCTCCGCCGCGTCGAACGCGCAGCCACGAGACGGCGGAGACGAAGGCGAGCACGAGCGTCACGTCTTCTTTGATGAGCAGCGCCGCGACGGCGAGCGCGGTCGCCGTTCGAAAGCGTCGCGTCTCGAGCGCGTACGCGAGCCAGAGCAGCGTCGGCGTCGCGAAGGCGAGCTCGTGAAAATCGCCGACCGTCATCGCGATCAGCGGCGGATAGGCGCAGCAGACCGACGCGACGAGGACGGCCGCCGGCGTCGACATCCGGCCGCGGGCGATGAGATAGATCGCCGGAAGGCAGCCCGCGGATAGGAGATCTTGAACGACGTCGAGCGCGAGCGGCGATCGCGCGAGCGCGAGGACGGGCGAACACAGCACTAAGATCGGCGAGAAGTGCACCGCGAAGTGATCGACGCCGCCTTCTGCCGTGCTCGAGAATCCCGAGAACGGCGAGGCGATCACTTGTGCGAAGAGCCCGAGATCGACTTGCGCGCGGAATATTCGGTACCGAATGATCGTCACGACGATCGTCGCGATCGCGAACGCGGACGTGACGAGAGCGACCGCTACGAGCGGGGCCTGCCGTCGCGAGATTAGTGACCGCGGGGCGGCAGAACGAAGGGGCCGGGATTGAACGGGGTCGGGAGCGCGTTGCCGAGATCGGGTGCCGTCTGATCTTGATCGCCCCATGCGTACACGACGTCGCGGATCGTTCGAACGTCGGCGTCGTGGAGGACGAGTTCGTGGGTCGTCTGCTGCCCGTGCTGATCGCGTTCCGAGGCGTTCCACGAGCCGCGCGTATACCGGTAGAGCAGCCGCGTTCCCGATGCGTATTCGCCCGAGATGCGATAGTGAATCGCGTCGATGCGATCCATGCGGATCGCCGTCGCGCTCCAGCCGCTCTGGTCGGTCGCGATGAAGACCTCGTCGCCGAACGGCGTGCGCGACGGCACCTCGACGGTGAAGGTCACGAGGACGGGCCGGCCGCTGAATCCCGCGTGACGGTTCTCGAGATCGGGATTGGGCGCCGGCGTCGAGAGCGCGACGGCGAAGCCTTTGACGTCGGCGTAGTTCGCCTCGGCCGGGAGCTTGCTGTTCGAGAGCGCGAGTTCGGTGACCGCGCCGTTCCCCGTGTCGAAGGTCGCCCGCGCGTAGGTGCGCGTGACGGGCTGCAACGTCGTCGCGCCGCCGGTCTTCGCCGATGCGATCTTCACGTTCGGCGCGAGCCGGAAGCCGTCGCCCGTCGTGAAGAAGACGAAGCCGCTGCGGTCGTCGAGGATCTGTCCCGTCCACGCCAACAGTTTCCCGGACGGCGTCGGCGTGGCGGTGGCCGTCAGCGGAGGCGGGGTCTGACCGCTCGCGGTCGCGAGCGGGAGGGGAACGATCGCTCCCGCAGCGGGCGCGAGCCCGCGCCCGAGGCCGGCGGCGAAGAGCGCCGCCGATCCGAGTGCGGCGAAGGCGAAGCGAAGCGAATCTCTCATTTTTCGACCTGGATCGTGAATTGGGGCTGCCACCGCTCGTATCCCCCGAATCCGAAATAATACGAGCGCTGGATATCGATGACGAGCTGGCGGGTGAAGCGATACCGGACTTCGAGCGTCGCCTGATACGGCGTCACGCCGTAATTGTTGAACGAGATGTTCGGCCCGATGACCTGCGGCGCGCCGGCGACGGGTTCGGGATAGTCGCGATTCTCGCGCAGGGTCGCGACGAGATTGAAGACTTGGCCGGGCGTCCAGACGAGCTGCTCGTTGAACGAACGGGTCGTGCCGAACCCGCGGAACGCCGCGTAGCCCGCGTACGCTTGGCCCGTGAACGGATCGAGGGCGGGCGCCGACGCGTACGCGATCGGCTGCTGCTTGCCGTAGAAATCGCCCGTGTTGACGTTCGTGTAGGAGAGGAGCAGCGTGAGTTTGCGCGGGTCGATCAGCTTCGTGAGCGAGACCGTCTCCTGCTGAACGTCGACGTGGTGCGGCGACGAATAGTACGTGCGCTGCTTATCGAAGACGCCCGTGAAGTAGAGATCGCGATTGCGCCGGTCGTGCGTGATCGTCACGGACTTCGTCGCGACGTTGATCCCGGCGCCTTTTCCGTAGAGCGTGTCGTAATTCACGCCGCCGAGCGACTGCAGCGGCGTCTCGCTGTTGTGCGCGTACGTGACGAACGAGCGCAACTGGTAGGTGAGCGAACGATGGTAGACGGGGATGCGGAAGCCGACCCAGCTGAGCGATCCGGTCAGCGGGTGATCGGGCACCCAATTATGCGTCGGGTCTCCATAATAGAGTAATCCGCCGATGCCGGGCTTCGGCCGCGGCAGCAAACTGAAATACGTTTGGCCGAGCGACAGCTGCAGATACGAGTGCGGGAGCGAGCCCGTCACCTGAAGCGTCGAGAGCCCGGTCGCCGAGAGCGGCCGCTCGAAACCGTGTTGGAAGGTGAGCGCCTGAAAGATGAACTGCGCCGAGAGGCCGGGCGAGAAGCGATTGTAGCCCAGCAGGTTGTAATCTTTGCGCGGCCGCGTGAGCGGACTGATCGAACCGACCAGGTAGCCGTTGTTCGTAAAGTAGTGTTGTTCATATGCCGGAAACAAACCGTTCGCGGAATCGTACCGGATGTGGGCCGTCGCGAGGCCGTGTTGGCCGCCGGCGAAATCGTACGGACCGTCGACGTACGCGCCCGCGAGCGAATTCTGGGCGTAGTTCGGGTTCGAAGAGAAATCGAGGAAGTACGCCGGGAACGGCACGGAGGCGAGGCCGAAGTTGATCGTCGCCGGCGCGAAGCGGACGCTCTCGCGCGGATCGACGATCGCTCGCTTTGCGAGCAAGAAAACCCGTTCGCCCGTGAGATCCGGCAGAAAGAATGCATCGCCCGGCATCTCGCGCCCGAGCGCCGGATGCGCGTAATCGCCCGAGACGAACGTCCAGCGATCGGGCTCGGAGATGATCGGCACGAAATACGCGCGATCGAAATCGAAGTATTCCGAGAACGCGGCGCCGCGAATCGTCTTGCCGGCCGCCGTGACGACCACGTTGCCCGCGATGACGAAACGATTGAGCCGCAGGTCCATGAAGAACGTATTGCCGCCGATCTTCGTCCCGTCGCCGAGCGTGATCGCGACGTCTCCGTCGGCCGCGACGATGAAGCGATTCGAGTAGAACGCGATTCGCTTCGCGGTCACGCGATACGCCGCCAAGCGACGTCCCGTCGCGGGCGTCGCGGTCGCGGACGGTCCGGGCGACGGCGTGACGGCGGGAACGGCGGGCGGCGCGGTAACGATCGGAGCCGGAGCCGGCGCGACCGGGCCGGCCGGTTCCGCGGGCGTCTGCGCGAGCGCCGCGGAGACGCGAACGAACGCCGCGCACGTGCAAACGAGCGAAAACGCAAGAACTGAAATAAATCGATTCAGGACGTGGAGCATGAGAATCTGCTTAAAGTATGCCGCGCGTGATGCTCGGGAGGCATCACGGTTTCGAGTACGAAGCGCTTGCGGCTATGACACGCTGCGTCGTGATCGTTCTCGACTCGGGCGGGATCGGCGCGCTCCCCGACGCACGCGAATACGGCGATAGCCCCGGTGCCGATACGATCGGAAACGTTTCGCACCGCGTCGGCGGCCTCGCGATGCCGAATTTCGCGCGGCTCGGTCTCGGTAATCTTACGCGAATTCGCGGGGTCGGAGCGAACGGCGAGCCCTCGGCGTACGTCGCTCGGCTCGCCGAGCGATCGAAGGGTAAGGATACGATAACCGGGCACTGGGAGATGACGGGGATCCTCACGAGCGTCCCGTTTCCGACTTTCTCCGAAGGCTTTCCCCCCGAGGTAGCCGCGCGTTTCGGCGAGATCTGCGGCGTCGCTCCGCTCGGAAACGTGCGCGCTTCGGGGACGGAGATACTCGCGCGTCTCGGAGCCGAACACGTCGCGACCGGTCGTCCGATCCTCTACACGTCGGCCGACTCCGTCTTCCAAGTCGCCGCGCACGAACGCGTCGTCCCGCTCGAACGCCTTTACGATTGGTGCGAGCGCGCGCGGGAAATGCTCGTGCCTCCTTGCGAAGTAAATCGCGTGATAGCACGACCGTTCGACGGAGAGCCCGGGGCTTTCGTTCGAACGCCGAATCGCCGCGACTACGCGGTCGCGGCGCCCCCGAATCTGCTCGATCGCTTCGCCGAGACGAACGTTCCCGTCCACGCCGTCGGGAAAATCTGCGATATCTTCGGCGGCCGCGGAGTCGCGTCGTCCGTCCGTGCGGTCGACGACGAGGACGCGATGACGCGCGCGCTCGCGATCCTGGACGAGATTCCGGGCGGCTTCGTTTTCGTCAATCTCAACGATTTCGACACGAAGTTCGGCCACCGGCGCGACGTGCGCGGGTACGCGGGCGCCCTCGAGCGGCTCGATCGCCGGGTGCCCGCGCTCGAGTCGGCCCTGCGGCCGGGCGACGTCGCGATCTTTACGGCGGATCACGGCTGCGACCCGACGGCCCCCGGCAGCGATCACACGCGCGAATACGCGCCGTACGTCGAGCTCGGCGCGCGCCGCGGGATCGGGACGGCGCTCGCCGGCCTCTCGTACGTGGGGGAGCGTGCGTGGGAGACGCTGCAGCCGAGGGCGGTTTTCGCGTGACGCCGCAGGTCGATAGCCGGGTCGTCCTGAGCCGGCCGATCCCGGCCGCGCCGATCGAACGGCTCGCCCCGCGGCCGATCCCGCGCAGCTGGCGCGTCTTGAAGCGGACGAGCGACCTCGTGCTCGGCGGCGCGGCCCTCGTCGCCCTCTCGCCCGTCGTCGCGCTCGCGGCGATCGCGATCGCGGTCGTCTCGCCGGGGGATCCGTTCTTCGCCCAGGAGCGCGTCGGGCGCCACGGCCGGCCCTTCAGGCTCTACAAGCTGCGGACGATGGTCGACGGCGCGCACCTCCTGCACGAAGACCTGCACCCACAGAGCGACGTCGCGGGCCCCGTCTTCAAGATGTGCGACGATCCGCGGCTCCACCGGCTGGGGAAGTTTCTCCGCCGGACGAGTATCGACGAGCTGCCGAACCTCGTGAACGTCATCCGCGGCGACATGTCGCTCGTCGGTCCGCGCCCCCCGCTCGTGCGGGAAGTCGAGTTCTACGACGAGTTCGCGCGGGCGCGGCTGCGCGTCAAGCCGGGGATCACGTGCCTGTGGCAGGTCTCCGGGCGTTCGAACGTGCCGTTCGACGAATGGATGCGGCTCGACAACCGATATATCGAGACGTGGACCCCCCTTGGCGACCTCGTCATCCTCGCGAAGACGATTCCGGCGGTCGTTCGCGGTGAGGGAGCCCATTAAGCCCTCCCGCTCGGTCGATTACGCAGCGCGCCGGCTGCACGTCGTTCCGGCGGTCCAGGTTTCACAGCGGGCGCTCGCCGGCTCCACGATCTTCGTCATGGCGGCGACGCTCGTCTCGAGCGTCCTCGGCTTCGGGCGCGAGGTCGTCAACGCGCGATTCTTCGGGACGCAGAGCGAGATGGACGCGTTCCTCGCGGCCGCGACGATCCCGACGATCCTCTTCGGCGTCTTCAACGGCGCGCTCGTGACGGCGCTCGTCCCCGTCTTCAGCGACTACGTCGCGCGCGGCGAAGACGAATCGGCCTGGCGCCTCGGAAGCACCGTCTTCAACGTGCTCGCCGTCATGCTGAGCGTGCTCGCGGTCGGCGGGTGGTTCTTCGCGCCCGCCTACGTGCCGGTCATCGCGCACGGGTTCTCGCACGACCAGCTCGCGATCACGATCCGGATGACCCGCTGGCTGATGCCGAGCGTGGTCGCGACGAGCCTCGCGGGCGTGGCGAGCGCGATGCTCAACGCCCGGCAGCGCTTCTCGGCGACGGCGATCCAGGGGATCGCGATCAACCTCGTCACGATCGTCACGGTCCTCGCGCTCGCGCACCGGATGGGCATCTTCGCGCTCGTCCTCGGCACGACGCTCGGCCTCACGGCGCAGCTCGCCGTGCAGTTCCCCGCGATCGTGCGCGGCGGGATGTACCGGCTCGTCGTCGATCTGCGCCATCCCGGGCTCGCACGCATCTGGCTCGTCCTCGGGCCGATCGTCGTCGGGTCGGCCGCGGGCCAGCTCGCGATCTTCTTCGACCGGCACTTCGCCTCGACGCTGACGCCCGGCTACATCGCCGGGATGAACTACGCGAATAAGCTCGTCGGCTTCCCGCAGCAGATCTTCGCGGCGGCGATCGCGACCGTCATCTTTCCGCTCCTCGCGAGCCAGTTCGCGAGCGCCGACCGGACGGGGATCCGGCGCAGCGTCCTCATGGGGCTGCGGCTCGTGAACTTCATCACGGTCCCGGCCGTCTTCGCGCTCATCGTGCTCGGCCACCCGATCGTGGCGGCGCTCTTCCAGCGCGGCGCGTTCGCGTCCACGGCGACCGACCTCTGCGCCGGGCTGCTCCCGTACAGCGCGATCGGGCTCGTCGGGCTCGCGGCGAACGTCGTCCTCTCCCGCTGCGCCTTCGCGTGCAACGAGACGCGCTGGACCGTCGCGATCTCGATCTTCACGGTCGTCCTCAACGTGGTGCTCTCGCTCGTGTGGCTGCAGCCGCTCGGCGCGCGGGGCTTGCTGCTCGCGAACTCGGTCAGCCAGTGGGTGCAGGCGGCGCTGCTCTTCGGCCTCGTGTGGCGGCTCGTGCGCGGCCTCGATTGGAAGACGCTCGCGGCCTCGTTCGCCCGGGTGCTCCTGTGCTCGGCGATCATGACGCTCGCGCTCTCGTGGATCGTCTCGCTCGGCGCGCACGTCGAGGAGTCGTTCGCGGCGCGCGTCTGGTACCTCGCGGGCCAGCTCGGGATCGGGACGTTCGTCTTCGTCGGCATGGCGCGCGTCCTGCACGTCGAAGAACTGAACGTAGCGATGCGCTTGATCGTCGCGAAATTCGCGTCGCGCGTCCCGAGTCCGGGCGATACTCTCGAGGCTCCCATTGCTTGATCTCGCCTCGCGGATGAAGGCGATCGCCACGAGCGATTTCATCCGGCAATCGGCGATCGTCTTCGTCGCGACGACGCTCATCAACGCGCTCGGCTACGCGTTCCATTTCGCGATCAGCCGCCGCGTCGGCGTCGTGGCGTACGGCGTCCTGTCGGCCCTCAACGCGGGCTACATGATCAGCCTGACGGCGGCCGCGATCATCGGCACGGTCATCGTGAAGTACGTCGCCGAACTGCGCGCGGTCGGAGACGAGGCGAAGCTCGCGGCGTTCGTACAGCGTGCGATCGTCTTCTGTTCGGCCGCGGGGACGGTCACGCTCGTCGCGGGCCTGCTCTGCTCGCGGGCGATCGCGGGCTTCCTACACGTGCGCGACGTGCGCTCGGTCGCGATCGTGGTGACGATCATCGCGCTGACCGTCGTCGGCAGCCCGCTGCGCGCCGTCTTCCAAGGCCTCGAGCGCTTCGTGACGTTCTCGTGCCTCGGCACGCTCGAGAGCCTGCTCAAGGCGGTCCTCGGGATCGGGCTCGTCTACGCGGGCTTCGGGGTCGCGGGCGCGTTCGGCGGCTGGGCGATCGGCACGGGCGTCTCGATGCTCGCCGCGCTCGTCATGCTGCTGCGGAGCTTCGGCGGCCGCCGCGGGGCCGTGTTCGTCGACCTCCGGCGGCTCGCGCTCACGATGGGCAACGTCAGCGCCGCGACGCTCACGCTCGCCGTGCTCGGATACGCGGACGTGCTGCTCGTCAAGCACTTCGCCGACCCGACGAGCGCCGGGCTCTACGGCGCGCTCTCGCTCTCGGGGAAGATCCTCTTTTTCTTCGTCGGATTCATCCCGCTCGTCGTGCTCCCGAAGGCGACCCGGATCGCCCTCGCGGGCGGCTCCGCCCTGCCGATCCTCAGGCAGGCGCTCGCGATCGTGGTCGGGGTCTCGCTCGTCGGGCTCTTCGCCTACGGCTTCGCGCCGCGACTCATCGTCACCATGCTCGCCGGCCCGACGTTCGCCGACGCCGCGCCGTACGTGTTCTCGTACGCGGTCGCGATGGTGCTGCTCGGAACGCTCGGCGTCATCGTGAGCTATAAGATCGGCGTCCATCGCTTCGATTTCGTGCTCCCGGTCGCGCTCGTCGCGGTCGGCGAGATCGCGGGGATCGTCGGCTTCCACAAGACGCTCGCCGAGGTCATCACCGTGCTGATCGTCGGCAACGGCCTCGCCCTCGCGGCCTCGCTCTACCGGCTGACGGCGCCGCTCGCGGTGCGCGGGTCGGTCGCCTCGGCCGACGCCGCGTAGCCGCGCGCGGTACGCTGCGCCCGGGCGATGCGGACGATCTCGCGGGTCGCGTCCGTCTCGAGCGCCCCGACGATGCGCTCCGCCGCGTCCCCGTTGCCGAAGAGCGGCGGGTGCGTCTGCGGGCGGACGGGTGGTTCGCGCAGCGCCCGCGCGATCGCCTCGCTCGAGGCACCGACGAGGCGGTTCCAGCCCGCGTCGACGGTGTTCGTCCATTCGGTCGCGTCACGTAACGTCACGCAGGGGACCCCCGCGAAGTACGCCTCGCGCTGCACGCCGCCCGAATCCGTGAAGATCGTCGCGGCACCGCACTCGAGCCCGACGATGTCGAGGTAGCCGAGCGGCGGCAGCGGGACGATCCCCGGCGGCAGCTCGATGCCGAAGGCGGCGAGCCGGGCCGCGGTGCGCGGATGGACTGGAAAGAGCACCGGATGCGGCGCGTTCGCGAATCCCGCGACGATGCGGCGCAGACGTGCGGCGTCGTCGGTGTTCTCCGCGCGATGCAACGTGAGCAGCGCGTACGGCGCGTTCGCATAGTCGCGGAGCCGCGGCGCGAGTTGCGCGAGCGCTCGCTCGCGCGCCTGCAGGAAGACGTCGTACATGACGTCGCCGCAGACGTGCACGTTCTCGCGGATCCCTTCGCGTTCGAGGCGCGCGCGAGCCGCATCGTCGGTGACGAGGGCGATATCGGAGATGTGATCGGAGACGATGCGATTGATCTCTTCGGGCATCGTGCGATCGAACGAGCGCATGCCGCCTTCCACGTGCGCGAGCGGTAATAGGAGCGACTTCGCAGCGAGCGAGCCCGCGAGCGTGCTGTTCGTATCGCCGCGAACGACGACGAGGTCGGGGTCGGTCGCGCGCATCGTTTCCGCGAGGCGAGCGAGCATCATGCCGGTTTGCGCGTTCGGTTCGCCCGGTCCGACGTCCAGATGATAATTCGGATCGGGAATATTAAGTTCTGAAAAGAATCGGTCGGACATCCGATCGTCGTAGTGCTGGCCCGTGTGCACTAAAATCTCTTCGTGATCGCGACGCAGGACGCGCGAGAGAATAGCGACCTGTACGAATTCCGGCCGCGCGCCGACGACAGAAAATACTTTCATACGACCAGCCCTTCGGCGGTGTCTCGGTGCTTATCAAGACTGAGTAAAGGATGTCGATGCGTTTCTTCGCAACGCCGCATCTCGACATCCGCTCGATACGTTAGAAGTTCGCTGGATCACTTTTCCGGGAGACTGCTCACGTAAGGCGATTGCCGAACGATGACATACAGGCTTTGGAGGCCTCATTCCGATGATCGAACGCATGATTCCGGTGCCCTTGGTTACCCCCCATGTCGGGGAAGAAGAGATCGAAGCGGTGACGGCCGTCATGCGCTCGGGGCAGCTCGCGCAAGGCCCGGTCGTTGCGGCGTTCGAGCGCGAGTTCGCATCGGCGCTCGGCGTCGCGCACGCGGTCGCGATGAACTCGGGCACGGCGGCGAATCATGCGGCGCTCGAAGCGCTCGGCATCGGCGAAGGCGACGAAGTCCTCGTGACGCCGTTCACATTCGCGGCGACGGCGACGCCGATTTTAATGCAACACGCGATCCCACGTTTCGTCGACGTCGATCCGCGTACGTTTAATCTCGATCCCGCCGTCGTCGCTCGCGAGGCGAGCGCGAACACGCGCGGAGCGGTCGTCGTCGATCTCTTCGGCTTACCGACCGATCCCGCCGGCCTCGCGAACGTACGCGAGCGCGGAATCAAGATCGTCGAAGATGCGTGTCAGGCGATCGGTGCGAAGCGCGCGAATCGCAGCGCCGGCTCGTTCGGCGACGCGGCGTCGTTCTCGTTTTACGCGACGAAGAATCTCATGACGGGCGAGGGCGGCATGCTCGTGACGGACGACGCCGGCATCGCCGAGAGCGCGCGACGCTTCCGCCATCACGGGCAAGGCGCGCGCTACGAGTATCTCTCGCTCGGATATAATTATCGCATGACCGATCTCTCAGCCGCGATCGGGCGCGTGCAACTCTCGCGGCTCGAGCGGATCACGCGCTCGCGTCAAGCGAACGCCGCGTTCTACGACGAGCATCTCGGCGACGTCCCCGGCGTGACGACGCCGTACGTGCCGGCCGGCGTAGAGCACGCGTACCATCAGTATTCGATCTTGATCGACGCGGAGGCAACGCGCAACGGTGCCGATCGCGACGCCGTCCGTGCCGCGCTCGCCGAGCGTCAGATCGGCAGCGGCGTCTATTACCCGACGCCGCTGCACCTGCACCCGCTCTTCGCGAGCTACGGCTACGGCCCGGGCGATTTCCCCGTGAGCGAACGGCTCGCGAAGGAGATCGTCGCCCTGCCGATCGGGCCCGCGCTCGATCGCGAGCAGCTCGAAGTCGTCGTGCACGGTATTCGCGCGGCCGTGGGAGCGTAACGCAGATGCCGCTCGAGATCGTCAAGGTCGGCGTCGTCGGATTCGGTTCGATCGGCCGTCATCACGCGCGTAACCTCGCGGCGATGCCGGACGTCGAGCTCGTCGGCGTCGTCGAGCCGACGCCCGAAGCCGCCGCCGGCGCCGCCGGATTCGGCTACCGCGTCTTCGATTCGACGCGCGAGCTCATCGCCGCCGGGATCGACGCCATCGTCATCTGCGTTCCGACGAGCCTGCACGAGACCGTCGCCGACGAGTTCATCGACGCGCGCGTCGCGCTGCTCGTCGAGAAGCCGATCGCGCACTCGATGGAGGCCGGCCGCAGGTTGCTCGCCCGGTGCATGCGCGCCGAGATCCCGCTCATGGTCGGCTACGTCGAGCGCTACAACCCCGCGATGACGGCGGTGCGCGACTTCGTCGCGAGCGGTCAGCTCGGCAAGCTCGTGAGCATGTCGGCCCGCCGCGTCGGCATCCTGCCGCCGCGCATCCGCGACGCGAGCGTTCTGATCGACATCGGCGTTCACGATATCGATATGGCGGCGTTCATCACGGGCGCGCGCCTCAATCTCGTGAGCGCGCAGGGCGGCATGGCGCTGCTCGATGACCGGCTCGATTACGCGACGCTGCTGCTCGACGCGGCGGGCTGCGTCGTCTCGGTCGAGGCGAACTGGGTGACGCCCGTCAAGATCCGTCAGCTCAGCATCACCGGCACGCGCGGCTACTGCAACGTCGATTACATCACGCAGGAAGCGAACTTCGCGCCGGGCCGCAGCTTCGAACCGATCGGAACCTACGAGGAGCTCGTCGCGCAATACAAGGAGGGGACGCTGATCTCGCTCCCCGTGCAGAAACGCGAGCCGCTCGCCTGCGAGCTCGAGGTGTTCATCCGCGGCGTCCGCGGCGGCCATCTTCCCGATCCCGGGATCGCGCTCGCGTCGCTGCGCATCGCGGAAGAAGCGACGGTCGCGATCGACGCGTCGATCCGCCAGCCGGCCCACGCTTGAGCGAAGCCTCCGTCCATCCGACCGCCGTCGTCGAAGCGGAGGTCGTCCTCGGCGCCGGTACGCGCGTGTGGCATCAGGCGCAGATCCGAACGCGCGCGAAGATCGGCGAGCGCTGCATCGTCGGCAAGGGCGTCTTCGTCGATTTCGACGTCGTCATCGGCGACGATTCGAAGCTGCAGAATTATGCGTGCGTCTACCACGGCGTGACGCTCGGCCGCGGGGTCTTCGTCGGCCCGCACGTCGTCTTCACGAACGACCGCCGGCCTCGCGCGACCGATCCGTCGTTCGCGCCGCTCGGCGACGGCGATTGGGACGTCGGCGAGACGAGCGTCGGCGACGGAGCGGCCGTCGGTGCCAACGCGACGATCCTGCCGGGCGTCGCGATCGGCGCCTGGGCGATGATCGGCGCCGCGAGCGTCGTCACGCGCGACGTCGCGCCGTACGCGCTCGTCGTCGGCTCGCCGGCGCGCCGGATCGGCTGGGTCTGCAAGTGCGGCGAGCGCCTCGCCGACGATGCGGGCGGCTGCGCGCGCTGCGGCGATCTGCCGGCCGATCACCCGCTCGCCCGCGACGGATCGCGGGGCGCGCGCCGCTAAGCCGCTTCGCCGCTAGAAGCGGCGGACGTTGAGCAGGCCGTTCTCGCGGAAGAGCGCCTCGACGCGTTCGATGTTCTCCGGATTCGCGAAGAACGCGACGAGCGAGCGGCCGCGCTCGAGCGCCTCGACGTAATTGTCCATCTCGCTCTCGGGGATCTCGAAATCGCCGAGGCGATCGGCGATCGACTCGTTGCGGAAGAACGGCCGCGAGCCGCGCATGTTGTTGATGCCGGGAACGCCCGTCCCTTGGCCGCCGCCCGTCATGAGCTCGCTGCCGGCGAGACCGCGCGAGACGCTGCCCGAAGAGTCCTCCGGCCGCACGACCTCGAGCCGGTCGGTCGGGATCCCCGCCTCGGCGAGCGCGGCGTGGAGCGAAGCGGTTTCGCCACTCTGCGAGAGTCCGGTAACGACGGTCGCCATAAGGGCCTCCTTAGCGTGGTGAGGTGCCGTGGGTTCGCGGCGTGCCGAGTGCGCCTAGGGCGACGCCGAGCGTCGAAGTGCCGCGCCCTCGTTCGAACGTCCTTGCGTGGCCGACCGAAAAGACGTTTCTCGAACGAAGGCGAGGACCGTCGCTCCGAGCCCCGCGAGGAAGACGAGCGTCATCACCGCCCAGCCGACGACCGGCAACGACCAGCCGACGGTGATCGCGAGGAGGCCGACGCCGAGCGCGGCGAGCGGCGTCGGGGTTCGGTCCGGTCGGACGAGCTCGTACAGCCGGCGGCCGATGAGCAGCGCGACGGCGGCGTTCCCGATCCACAGCGCCGCGAAGATGAGCGCGACCTCGAGGGGGATGAGCGGGATGCCGACGATCGTGAGCGCCATCAGTACGGCGACCGGGACCACCGCGACGAGCACGATCGCTCCCGTCGCGGCCGAGAGGGCGGGATGGCGTTCGACGCGATCGAGCGCCGTACGGACGCGAACGGGGAAGATCAGGAACGCGAAGAGGACGACCGCGTCCCAGGCGAGCTTGCGCCCGAAGCCGTGCGTGAACCCGAGCGCGTCGGCCGAAGTGAGCGGGCCGAGCCACGGGACGGTGTCGCTATCGAACGCGCTCGCGATCTGGCCGTCGACGAAGCATCCGTCCTCTTGCGTGAAGCTACCGAAGAACGTCCGCACGTCGCCGTCGATCTCGGCGCCTTGCAGGCAGGCGACGTTCCCGAACACGACGTCGAGATTGCCGTGCACGGTATCGCCGTCGCCGAGGGAGAGGTCGCTGAACCAGACCGTCTTCCCGTGATCGAAGTCGCGTGCGCTCGCGACGGCGAGCGAGGCCGCGAAAAACAGCGCGACCGCCGTCGCGGCGACCGCGCCGAATCGGATCACGCGCGCCGGCCGCGGCGCAGCGAATAGAACGCGGCGACGGCCGCCGCCGCGACGACGTCGATCGCGAGCAGGGCGCCCATCGCGACCGTCAGCGCGAGCGTCTGGCGGCCGAACAGGTGCGCCGTCGCCTTCGTGAGGCCGGCGAAGAGCCACGCGGCACCGCCCGCCGCCGCCGCGAGCAGCGCGAGGATCGCGCGCGCCGAGGCCGTGTCGAAGAGCGCGAAGCCGGCGATCGTGAGCCACGCGAACGCGACGTAGGCGGTGAGGATCGCGGGGAGCGGCGAGCGGTATGCGACGGGCGACGGGATCGTATGCAATTCGCCCATGATCGCCGCGGTCAGGTCGCCTGCCGGAGCCAGCCGCCGCGGCCGTGCGAGCGTCGCTTCGACGGCTCGCATCTCGCCGAGCAGCAGGCTGCAGCGGCCGCACGCGGCGACGTGGCTCGCGACGCGATCCGCCGCCTGCTCGTCGAGGGTTCCGTCGAGATAGGCGCCGAGGCGCGGCTCAGTAAGCGTGCAGGGCACGGGGTCGTCCGAGCGGCCGGGCTGCCGCGGCGACCGCCGGAAGCGCCGCCACGGCGGCGGCGTCGCGCTCGCGAATCTTCTGCGCGAGCGCGAGCTTTCCGCGATGGATCAGCGTTTTGACGTTGCCGAGCGAGAGGCCGAGCGTCTCCGCGATCGCCTGATATTCCATGTTGTCGTAGTAGCGGAGCGCGAGCACCGCCCGCGTCCGCTCGGGGAGATCCGCGAGGGCCGCGCGGACGTCGCTTTCGGATTCGGCACGCAGGACGCCGTGCATCGGGTCGGCGTCGAGCGACGTGTCGGCGATCCGCGCGTCGAGCGCGCGCTCGTCGCCGAGTTCCTGAGTCTGCGGACGCCGCAGCGACCGCCCGAGGAACGTCCGCACGACGTTGCGCGCGATGTGGTAGAGCCACGTCGAGAACTGGCCGAGGTTCGGATTGAACGTTCCGAGATGCGAATACGCGCGCAGGAACGTCTCCTGCGTGAGATCCGCGACGTCGGCCGGACTCCGGACGCTCGCGCCGACGAAGTTCGTGATCCCGCGCTTGTACCGATCGACGAGCGCGGCGAAGTGGTCGGTCGAACCACCGAGGACGAGCTGGACGAGGGCCTCGTCCGGTTGGTCGCTGAGCGCAGATGTGCTTGCCATCGAATCTCTCCCCACGTACCCGCCGGACGAGCGAAAGTTGCAGTCGAGGCAACCCGCGCCGCCGCGCGGAAATGAGCGCCGCAATGGAGCTCCGCCTCGACGCCGGCCTCATCGCGGAGATGCGTACCATCGCCGAACGTATCGTCGCGCCCGTCTCGGCATTCATCGACGGCCACGCGACCGTCGCCGTGGAGCGCGCCGTCCTGCGGCTGCTCGGCGTCGACGGCGTCGGCCCGAGCGATATTCCGGTGCCCAATCTCGTCGTCGAGCGCCTCGGCGGCCGCCTCGCCTCGGGCGCGGCGCTCCCGCTCGGCGCGCTCGTCGCGGAGACGGGGCGGACGCCCGACGACGTCGCGGGCGCGATCGCGGACGGAACGCTCGACGTCGCGCTCGCGGACGGCGTGCCCCCGGAAGCGTCGCGCGCGGCCCTCGCCTCGTACGTCGGGCGCGCGCTGCGCAATCTCGACGCGCGCCGCGACGAACGCCGCGCGCTGCTGCGCGAGTATCCGCAGGCGCCGCCGCCGCTGCTCTACGTGATCGTCGCGAGCGGCAATATCTACGAGGACCGCGCGGCCGCGGTCGCCGCCGCGGAGGCGGGCGCGCAGATCATCGCCGTCATCCGGTCGACCGGGCAATCGCTGCTCGATTTCGTGCCCTACGGCGCGACGACCGAAGGCTTCGGCGGCACGTACGCGACGCAGGAGAATTTCCGGATCATGCGCGAGGCGCTCGACGCCGCCTCGCAGCGCCTCGGACGTTACGTGATGCTCACGAATTACGCGAGCGGGCTCTGCATGCCCGAGATCGCGGCGACCGCGGCGATCGAGCGGCTCGACATGCTGCTCAACGATTCGATGTACGGGATCCTCTTTCGCGACATCAACATGCAGCGCACGTTCGTCGACCAGCATTTCTCGCGCTTGCTCTGCGCGCGCGCCGGGATCGTCATCAACACGGGCGAGGATAACTATCTCACGACGGCCGACGCCGTCGAGCAAGCCCCGGCCGTTCTCGCCTCCCAGTTCATCAACGAGGCGTTCGCGCACCGCGCCGGGATGCGCGACGAACAGATCGGGCTCGGCGACGCGTACGAGATCGATCCGGCGCTCGAGGACGGCTTTCTCTTCGCGGTCGCGCAGGCGCAGCTGGCGCGCCAATGTTTCCCGAACGCGCCGCTGAAATACATGCCGCCGACGAAGCACATGACGGGCGACGTTTTCCGCGGTCATCTCTTCGACGCGATGTTCAACCTGACGTCCGTCATGACGAATCAGACGATCCATCTCTGCGGCATGATGACCGAGGCGATCCACACGCCGTTCCTCGGCGACCGCGCGCTCGCGATCGAGAACGCGCGCTACGTCATGAACACGGCGCGACATTTCGGCGACGAAGTAACCTTCACATCGGGCGGCATCGTCGAGACGCGTGCGCGGACCGTCCTCGCCGGCGCGCACGCGCTGCTCGAGCGGGTCGCGGACGCCGGACTGATGGCGTCGATCGAGGCGCGCGCCTTCGCCGACGTCTCGCGTTCGCCCGCGGGCGGCCGCGGACTCGAGGGCGTCTTCGAACGCGCGGCCGACTACTGGAATCCGTTCGAAGCGGCGCTCTCGCGCGCGGTGCTCGCGTGAGCCGGCTCGTGCGGCCGTACGGCGATACGCGCGACGACGGCAAGGTGCAGATGTCGTTCACGCTGCCGATCGCGTGGAACGATGCCGCCGACGAGACGGCGCGGCAGCTCGTCGCGAAGATGGGATTCCGCGAGGTGGCGATCGCGGACGGCCGCCCGATCGCCAACGGCTATTCGTTCTTCGTCGTCTACGCGAGCACGCCCGTGGCGATCGACGCCGATTCGATCGTCGTCCCGTCGGTCGGCACGCACGCGATGTCGATCGACGAGATCGATGCGTTCGTCGCCGAGCGCGTCGGCCGCCCGATTCGCGTCGCGGGCGCGTGCATCGGGACGGACGCGCACACGGTCGGGATCGACGCGATCCTGAACATGAAGGGCTACAAAGGCGATTATGGGCTCGAGCGTTACAAGGCGTTCGAGACGTTCAACCTCGGCAGCCAGGTCTCGGTCGAGGCGCTCGTCAAGCACAGCACCGGCATCACGATGCTGATCGGG
>CAZZZK010000018.1:0-18509 GCA_964658555.1 Vulcanimicrobiota bacterium
CGGCGTGGGCGATGGATCGGGCACCTCCGCCATCTCGGCGAACGGTGCGTCGGGCACGTGCGCGAGCTCGTGCTGTTCATCGAGGGCAACGTGCCGCAGTTCCTCGCCGCGCACGATGCCTTCGACCGCGGCGATCGCTACCGCGCCGTCGAGGCGTAGAAGGCGTCGAGATCGCGTTTGAGCGCGTCGTGGGCGGCGGGATTGAGATAGATCATATGCCCCGACGGATAGTAGCGGAACGCGACGTGAGACGGCAGCGGCGGCCGGATGCCCATGTGCGCGATGCTGTATTCGGTGCCGAAGAAAGGCGTCGCGAGATCGTAGATCCCGTTGACGGAGAGCACGCGCAGGTACGGATCGGCGGTCAGTGCCGCCGCGAGATCGCCCGTTACGTCGAGTCCCGACGCGCCCCGGCCGCCGTCGCGCTGGAACTGCCACGCCTTGTTGACGTCGTAACTGAGGAAGACGTACGGCTTGTCGGTACGGTAATGAAGCTCGTCGCGCACGTAGCGATTGAACGAGGCCGTGAACGCTCCGAAGACGGCGTTGGACGCGGGGTCGTACTCCGCGTCCGAGGCGACCGGGTCGAGATCGAAACCCGAGAAGCGCGCGTCGTAGCGCCCGATCGTCCGCGCTTGATCGCCGAGGAGCTCTTTCTCGAAGCGCTGCGGCGGCACGCGCAGATTCGAGCGCTCGAGGTAGGCGAGGGAGAGGCCCGTGTACTCGTGCAGCTGCGCCGCGATGCGGTCGAAGTCGGCTTTCGGAAGGCCGTCGCCTTGCGCGAGTGCGTTCGCGTACGGGCCGATCGCGAACGTACGGACGTCGCGCAGGTAGGCCGCGAGATCGGCCGGGGCCGTCGCGCGCTTGTAGTAGACGGCGATCGCGGCCTCGCTCGGTAGGAACGTCTCGCATTGCAGATCGCCGCGGAACGTCGCGAAATCGAGTACCGTCGACATCAGCGTCACGCCGCTCACCGCGATGCCGTCGTCCTGCATCATCTTCGCGAGGACGGCCGAACGCGTCGTGCCGTAACTTTCGCCGGCGAGATATTTCGGTGAGTTCCAGCGATCGTTGCGCGTGATGTAGCGCCGGACGAACTGCTCGAACGCGCGACCGTCCTGGTCGACGCCGTAGTATTCCTTCGCCGTTCCCTTTCCCGCGAGCCGGCTGAAACCGGTTCCGACCGCGTCGATGAAGACGAGGTCCGTCTTATCGAGCAGCCCGTCGTGGTTGTCGACGATGTCGTAGGGCGGCGGCGGCGTCTGCGCGCCGTTCGTCGTCACGATCGTTCGCGGTCCGAACGCGCCCATCTCGATCAGCGCGGACGAGCCGCCCGGGCCGCCGTTATAGGCGAACGTGATCGGCCGCCGCGCGTGCGGGCCGAGGCCGTCCGCGACGTACGCCCGGTAGAAGACGCTCGCCGTCGGCCGGTCCTTCGCGTCCTCGAGCAGTAGCGTACCCGCGGTCGCGGTGTAGCGGATCTGCTTCCCGCCGATCGAGGCGGTGTGCTCGGTGACGACGGCGGTCTCGGCCGGTATCGGCAACGTGGTCGGCGCGGGATCGGGCGACGCGGCATCGTCGGCCGCGCGCACGGCGAGCGGCGCGAAGAACGTGCTTGCGAGAACGAGGGCGGCGAAGCGCCGCGTGTGCGAGGGCATGGGCACCCGTTTCGCAGTGGCGGGCCGCCGCGTCCTGGCGTCACGCGGTCGTCGCCTGCTTCGCGAGGTTCGCCCAGTCGTGTTCGAAGAGCGCTTCGTAGTAGGCGGCGACGCCCGCGTGCTCGATGATGAGGCCGGCGTCGCGATTGAGCAGCACGCCGTCGGTCGACCAGTTCTGGCTGCTGACGACCGCGATCGCACCGTCGATCACCATGCCTTTGTTATGGACGTTGTTCTGAATGCGAACGCCCGAGAGATCGAGCCCGGCGGCTTGCAGCTGCTCGAGATAACTCGCGGTCTCGAACTCGCTCGTGATGATCCGCACGTCGACGCCGGCCTTCTGTTTCGCCGCGATCGCCGCGATCAGGTCGCCGAGCGGCGCGCCCGCGGCGGAGGTCGGCGCGTGGACGTATTGCGTCTGCATGTGGAACGACGTCTTCGCGCCGCGGATGATGGCGAGGATCGCATCCGTGTAATCGCCGGGATCGGGCGTGAGCAGCGGCGTGATCGTCATGCGGTCCGTGAACGTCCGCGCGGCGAAGAAGCGCTGGAACGGCGGCGTGGCGGCCGCGGGGATCGCCGCGGCCGCGAACATCGCGCGCGCGAACGCGGCCTCCGCTTCCGGCACGGCGGCGGTCGCGGGCGCCTGATGCTGCGACGCGATCGCGAGGTCGTTCGCGATGTACGCCTCGAAGGTGGCCGAGAGTCCGGCGTGCGTCACGATCGCGTGCCAATCGCGGTCGCACGTTCGCGCCGTCGCGCTCGCGCTCGCCGACGGCGCCGCGACCGGATCGATGTCGGGCTGGTTGGAGTTGTTCCAATTGCCGCTCGAGAGCCAGAACGCGGCTCGGTCGCGCACCGCGACTTTGATGTGATAGGCGGTCGGAAAGATCTCCGCCGCGGCGAACGGATCGTCGCCCGTCAGCGCCCACGCGAAGTGCAAGCCCGTGCCGAGCGACTGCACGAGTGCCGCGTGCGTCTGCTCGTCGGTCTGATCGCTCGTCGGATTCGGGGCCGGATGATCGAGCACGAGCGAGAGCGATTTGTTCGCCAGATCGCCCTGCAACGCCGTCAAGACGTGCGCGGACGTGCAATCGTACATCGCAACCGTGAGTGCGTTTTGCGTTCCCGCGAGAAACGGTTTGAGATTCGGCCAGCCCGCGTCCGGGCTCGCGTGTGCGAGCAGCGTGAAGGTGTCCGTCACGGGCGCGAGCGACGCGCCGGCGGGCGGCACATAGGTGAGTTTCGGTTTGGCGGCCGTTGCGGCGAGCGCGGCCGCGACGAGATCGCCGAGCGTGCCGCCCGCCGCGAGCCGTTCGGCCGGGAAATACGCGAGCTGTTGCTCCGGGCGCAACGCAGCGCTCGAGCGCACGTAGGCCGCGGGATCGCGCGTTTGAAGCGCCTTGAGCGGGGTCGCGCGGCGCACGTCGATCGGAACGTCGGCGAGGCGATCGGGGAGCGCGGCGAGATCGCTCGGCGCCGCATCCGCGGCCACCGTCACGACGATCGCGCGCTCGCTCGTGACCCAGCCGTTCGCGAAGCGATAGCCCGGCCGCACCGCGAGAACGAACGGCGCGCGCAGCCGCTCGAACTGCGCGTCGATGATTTTCTCGATGTCGTCGAAGCCTTGCACGATCACGTCCTCCGGCGCCGTCCCAACGGGTCATCGACCGCGCGACTTCGAAACCCGTCCGATCCTTAAATCAACGTTAATCGTCCGTTGCGTATAGTGTCGGCGATGCATCGACGCGAGCGGCCTACGGCCGGCCGCGCCGCTCGCCGTTCCCCACACGCACGTTCTCGAAGAGGTCGCATGTATTCGTTTCCTGGCAAACGCACGAGAGCCTCCGGCGCGGCACTCGCACTCGTCGCGGCATGCGTCGCCGTCACGTCGAACGTGCTCGTCGCGCCCGCGGCGTTCGCGCAAGCGGCCGCGACGACGTCGCTCTCGGGAATCGTTCTCGACGCGTCGGGCAAACCGCTCGGCGGCGCGCGCGTCACGATCGTGAGCGCCGGTTTCGCGCGCACGGTCCGCAGCGGCGCCGATGGGAGATTCAGCGTCCCGGTCGCCCCGGGAACGTACGATCTGACGGTCTCCCTCAGCGGCTTCCAGACGACCGAGAACGACGGGATTCGCGTCGGCTCCGAGGAGCGCAGCGTTTCGATCTCGCTTCCGAACGCGTCGCTGCAGACGATCGGCCGGCTGAGCGTCTCGCGAGCGACGTCGATCAATCGATCGACCGCGGCCACGTCGAGCGTCTCCGGCCAGACGTTCGTCGATCAAGGTCAGGAGCAGGTGAAGAACGTGCTCGACCAGCTCCCGGGCGTCGAGATCAATCGCTCGTCGTCGAACGAACCCGCCGGCAATTCGTCGATCTCGATTCGCGGGGCGCAGCCGTACGAATCGCAGATCCTCATCGACGGTCACCCCGTCGTCACGTCCGCGAACGGGGCGTACGGGTTCAACGCGACGTTCGTCAACTCGACGCTGCTCGGCGGCGTGGAAGTCGAGAAGGGCCCGGGCGCGCTTCCCAACACGATCGAAGACGCCGTCGGCGGCTCGGTGAACTTTCAGACGCCGGCGATCACGGGCGGCTTCACCGCACAGCTCCTCGGCGGCTACGACTCGTACAACGGAATCTATTACGGCGTGCGGGCCTCGGACACGTTCGGAAAGCTCGGCGTCCTCGTCGGCGTCGCCGATTATCAGACGCCGGGATATCTCACGCCGCAGACGATCTACGGCGGTGCCGTGTATCCGCGAGTCACGGCCGGAACGGCGTTCGATCCGCACGCCGGCGTGCTGAACTTCGGCTACCCGGCGACCTCGAACTTCAGCAGCTTCTCGCAACTCGGCAAGCTGTCGTACAACTTTTCGCCGCAGACGTCGATCCTGCTCGAGCAGTATTCGACGCAGTCCAATAACGACGAGACGGGCTCGAATTACGAATACGTCGATGCGACGATCGTCCCATGCCTCACGGCGGCTGCGGCGACGTGCGTCCCGGGTGCGAAGGGTAACAACTATACGTCGAATCCGAATCTCGGAAAGATCGGTCAGGTCGTCCCGATCAATCTCTACGCGCCGTATCCGAACACGACCCAGTTCGATAACGAGCCGATCTATTCTGGCGAGTTCCGCACCGCGATCGGGCCGGGCTCGCTGCTCGCGCGGTATTATACGGGCGCGATCAACCGCATCATCACGCAGTCGTACAATCCCGTCGCCGTCATCCCGTGTACGTCGCCCGCATGCCCGACCGGCAACGATCTGACGACGAACCCGCCGACGTACGGTGCCTATCAGGGAGAGCCGTACGTCGAAGATACGATCGACATCCTCCACGGCGTCGACGCGCAATACACGATTCCGTTCGGCGCCAATACGATTACGGCGGGTTTCGACCGCCACGTCGATACCGCAACCTACGGCGAATACGATCCGACGCTCGGGCCGCCGACGTTCCCGCAGAACATCAGCGTGCAGAGCATCGCGTATAGCCTCCGCGGCACGTTCCAGCTCGCTCCGAAACTCTCGCTCACGTCGGGCAACTACTTCTCGAGCACGACGTACGTCGGGTCGCGCTTCGATCCGCGCCTCGGCCTCGCGTACCGCGCGAACCCGAATGCCTCGATCCGCGCGTCGTGGGGCTCCGCGTACGTCGCGCCCTACTACGGCATCATCACGCCGGTCGCGCAGTTCGGTCAAGGCACGCTCACGCTGCCGACGACGAATTTCCGTCCCGAGACGTCGTCGGGCTACGATCTCGGCGCCGATTTCAATCTCGGCCGCGATACGCTCGTTTCGACCGATGCGTATCTCACGAACATCTTCAATCGCTACGCGTCCGTGACACTGCAGCAGAACGGCGTGTTCGGCAACAACGCCTATACGATGGTCACGCAGAACGGAAATCAAGCGAACGTCCGTCAGGAAGGTCTCGAGTTCCAACTGCTGCACGCGCCGCGCGTCGGTCTCGGCTTTCATACGGCGGTCGATATCCTGCGCGACTACGCGTACAACCAAGATGCGAACGTCGGCGTCGACAGCATCTTCGGTGCGGGAACCCCCGGCAACTACGTGCAGCTGCCGTCGTATCCGTTCAGCAAGATCCGTAACGACCTGTTCTACACGTTCGGTGACGGCGCGCAAGTTCGCGGCAGTAGTACGACGTACGGCGCGAACAACGCGTTCGGCGAGAAGGGCTTCACGGAGTTCGACGGTCAGATTCGTTTGGCGCTGAAGCACCGCCTCGAACTCAACATCGGTGCGACGAACATCTTCAATCACGACGACTACCGCGCCGGCGGCATTTACGACGGCGGCTACACGTATCAGGAGCTCGGCGGCGGGACCGGCTACACGACCCAGATCTTCGCGCAGCCGCGGACGCTCTTCATTCAATTGCAGCGCAACATCGGCCCGGGCGGCCGGTCCGACCTGCCGTACACGAGCCTCTAGCGCGAGCACTCGGTATGCGGTCCGAGGGAGGCGAGCCAGGCGCTCTTCTCCCTCTTCGCATTTGCATGGGCGCGTCGAACGCGTCCAGAATCGGCCTGCGATGGCCGCACTCGCACACATCCTCTTGCACGTCGGACTCTGCACGGCGGTCGCTCGCGCGAAGTCGAGCGCGCAGATCGCGATGCACGTCACGCTCGCCTATCCGCGCACGTCGGACGGCAACGCGTTCGATAAGACGTTCACGTTCGAGCGCGGCGACGATCCGGAGACGATCGTCGAGCTCGACGCGCCCGCGGGCCTGTACCGGATGGATCTCGACGTCCCGAAGTACGGCTGCGGTGCGGCGAGTTTCGTCAGCATCATCGCCGATCACAACCGGACGATCGCGACGACGCTCGACGACGCGCCGCAGGCGCCCAAGCCCGTGATGCTGCTCGAAGGGTCGGCGCCGACGTCGTTCCAATACGCGAAGCCGACGTTCGTCTTACTCGATTCGTCGACCGCGTGCAACGGGCCGGTCGCGGGTGCCCTGCCCTCCGACATCGCGGTGGAAAACGATCGCGACGGCTATTACGTGTCGCTGCCTTACGACGCGACGACGGTCGCGAGCGCGCCCGTCGTCGCGCTGCGCCTGCGGACGCCGACGGGCCTGCATCACTACATCCGCATCCGCGTCCCGTTCCCGGCGTGGCGCGGCTGGCCGAACACGGTGCGCTTCAACATCTCCGAAGACGAACTCGATAGTCTCGCGACGGAGAAGACGGAGACGCTGCTCTGCCCGAAGCTGTGGGAGACGAGCGTCCAGGGATAGCGCGGAGCGTCGCCGATGCGGGCGCGCTGGAGATCGTTCGCCTCATGCGCTCCTTGGAGATGACGCCGCCCGCGAGGAACCCGATCCCCGAGACGACGTACGCGGCGATCTGCGTCTTCGAGTTCGTCTCGCCGACGAGCGGCGTGATCGTGATGAAGAGCGATGCGCCGGTCGCGACGAGCGCGTTCGTACGCAGTCCGGCCACGCGCTGACGCCACTGCCGTTCGATGCCGATCAGCGTACCGAAGACGAGCGCGAGCAGGACGCGCGTCGCGACGGAGCCGCCGGTTGCCGATGCGGGTGCGATCGACGCCTACTCCGGATGCTCGTAGCGAATCGACGCGATGCCGCTCTCGCCGTATTCGAATTCGTTGTGATGGCGCTGCGCGATGAAGTACGTTTCGATATCGGCGTTGCGGATCGCGACCTGCCGCAGGCCCATCATGTTGGCGAGCCAGGTCATCTTCCACGGCGTGCCGCTGCCGCCGACCGATTGCGCGAGGCTGTAATCGGTATGCGGACCGTAGACCGTCCAGACGCGGGCGACGAGCCGTTCTAGCGCGGCCTCCGCCGCCGCGAACGCCGTGACGATTCGGCCGTCTTCGTCGGGGAAGAGGAAGCGATCCGGGATCGGATTGACGCCGATGCGCCGGCCCTCTTCGTAGAGCGAGCTCACGATCGGGCCCTGATCGCGCGCCTGGATCTCCTCGTCGAGTAGCGGACGGCCGGTGAACGCGAGATGCCAGCCGTGCGCGTAATACACGAGATGCATCGTCCGCACGAGATCGAGCCGCTCGCCGTCGCGCCGCGCGAGTCCGAGGAGCACGTTCGCGACGGTTCGCGCGTCGATCGGTTGAAAAGCGGCTGCATCGCTCACGATCGCTCCTCGTCCGCCGCCGCTTTTGCGTCGCCCTTCAATCGCAAGGGCCCCACGAGCTCGCGGGGCCCTTGCGACGACGCGACGTCACGACTTACGAGTGGTCGCCCGCGGGCAGGCGATCGACGAAGAGCGCTTTGACGAACGCGTAGTAGACCGTCCTGCCGGTGACGCTCGTCCACGGGATCGGGTTCTCCATGTAGCCCACGACGCGCACGTTGTCGCCCTCGTGGAGGCGCCCGGTCGGCAGATGGATGAAGAGCGAGACGGGCTCTTCGGACGTCCCGCAGTCACCTTGCGCGACGCCCGCCTGGACGACGTGCTGGATCTCGCATTCGTACGCGACGTGCGTCCCGGCGAAGAACGTGAGATTACTCGTCACGACGTTCGCGGTGAGACGCGGATTGACGGTGTGCAAGAACGCGGCTTCGGTGAGTGCCGGCTTCGACGGCGCCGAGACCGCGGCCCACGCGTTCGTCGCGGACGTCGGACCCGCCACCACCGCGATCGCCGCGGCCGCGGCCGCTCCCATGCGATGCCGCATCAGAGCGTCGGATGGAAGCGGAACGTGGGCGAGGGGAAGATGTCGGTTCCGAAGGCCGTCGTTCCGGGATAGCCCGCGTAGCCGAGATACGGGAGGCCGAAATAATCCTCGATCGAGTGCAGCATGTAATAGTGGTTGTACGGCACCGTCGAAATCGTCCCGGGCTTGATGAAGGGCGAGACGAGGATCGTCCCGGTCTGGCCGCCGCCGCTATTGCCGACGGAGCCGGTGATCGTGAGGCCGTCCGCCGCCGCGACGTCGGGGACGCCGGGAAGCTGCGTGTTCGGTCCGCTCGGTTCGTTGCAGCACGCGGTGCCGTCGAACACGGTGTAGGTTCCGTCGGACGCCGACGGGCTCGGCGACGATTCGTCGAACGTGATGATGAGCAGCCCGTCCTGCTGGAACGCGGGCGAGTTGACGATCATCGGGACGTACTTCTGGAGGAAGTTGTTCTCGTTGACGTACGTCGACGGGCTGCCGGGCGACTTGCACGGCACGTCGTGACCGTCGTCGCACAGATTCGGCGTGATGAACACGTAGTTCGGCGTCGTCTTTATAGACGACAGATCGGTTGCGAGCGTCGTGAGCGTCAGCGGCACGACGTGCGACGCGCACGCCCCCGAATCGATGTCGGAGTGGAAGTAGACGAACGGATTGTGGCGCGCCGCGTACTGATCGGTGACCTGCTCCGTGCCGCCCTTCGCGTACGCGGGCGGGACCTGGGCTTTGGAGGTGTTGTCGACGCTGTTGGGGCCGCCGATCGGCTCGCCGCAGGTCGTCTGCTCGCGCGTCGGATCGTTGCCCATGTCCTCCATGTAGCCTTTCCACGTGTATCCCGCCGCCGTCAGCTGATCCGTGACGTTCTGCGTGCTCGCCGGATAGACGCAACCGACGCCCGCGACTTGGTTGTACGCGCCCGTACTCGTCACCGCGATGTCTTTGTACGGCGGACAATCGTCCTGATTGAGGAGCGTGACGGCTTGGCCGCTCACGAGCGAGACGTAATTGCCGAGGCTGAAGTGGCTCGTCCCGTAATAGTTCATGACCATAGCGCCTTGCGCGGCGACGGTCTTCGTCAGATACGGAACCGGCATGATCGTACCGAACGTGTTATCGTACGCCTGGTTCTCGAGGATGATCGTGAAGACGTGCTTGATCTGCGGCTTCACGGTCTGAGCGACGGGGACCGCGTTGCCGTTCGAGCACGCCCCGAGAACGGCGAGCGATGCGGTAACGGCGAGCGTCCGAAAGAAAACGTTAAATCGGCGACCGATCATAAACCGTCCTTAAATTGACGTTAAGCGAAACGAACGTTTCCCCGCACCGGAGTACGGCGAGAATCGTTTACCGCTCGATCATTGCAAAAAGCACGGCGAAGATCAAGACGGCGCGATCGCAGGAATCGCGCCCTTATCGTTCTCTTAAGATAGCGCGCGTTCGCTAACGTGCGGTCGCGAGCGCTCCCGCCGTAACGGCGTCCGCCGCGATCTCGAACGATCGCACGCGCGCCGGGTGGTCGTAGATCTGCCCCGTGACGAGCAATTCGTCGATCCCGGTCATCTCGACGAAACGCGCGATGCCGCGCGCGACCGTTTCTTGCGTCCCGACGACGGCGTATCGCAGCGCGTTCTCGACGCCCGCCCGTTCGTGCGCCGACCAGATGCCGTCCATGGTCGGCACGGGCGGCTTGAGCTTGCCGGGAGTTCCGCGGCGAAGCGCGATGAACGACTGCTGCATCGACGTCGCGAGCATCCGCGCCTCGCTCTCCGAATCGGCGGCGAAGACGTTGAGCGCGGCCATCGCGTACGGTTTCTCGAGCGACGCGGAGGGCCGGAACGTCGACCGATACGTCTCGAGCGCCGCCGGGAGATAATCGGGCGCGAAATGCGAGGCGAATGCGAACGGAAGCCCGAGCGCCGCGGCGAGCGAGGCGCTGTAGAGGCTCGATCCGAGGAGCCAGATCGGCACGTCGAGGCCGGCGCCCGGCACGGCGCGGACGCCGCTCGCGGGTTCGGCATCGCGGAAGTATGCCTGCAGTTCGACGACGTCGTGGGGGAAGCCGTCGGCACCGCTCGCGTCGAGCGACCGGCGCAGCGCGCGAGCCGTCGGCTGATCTGAGCCCGGGGCGCGGCCGAGGCCGAGATCGATGCGGCCGGGATAGAGCGCCGCGAGGGTGCCGAACTGCTCGGCGATCACGAGCGGCGCGTGGTTGGGCAGCATGATGCCGCCCGCGCCGACGCGGATCGTCGTCGTCGCTTCGGCGACGTTGCCGATGACGATCGAGGTCGCGGCGCTCGCGATCCCCGGCATGTTGTGATGCTCCGCGAGCCAGTACCGGCGATAGCCCAGGCGTTCGGCGTGGCGCGCGAGATCGCGCGTGTTGCGTAGCGCGTCCGAGGCGGTCGAGCCTTCGGGGATCGGCGACAGATCGAGGAGCGAATACGGAATGGTCACGACGCGTCGTGCAACACGGGCGCGCCGGGCGCCGTTGCGGCGCCTACCAGCCTCCGACGAACGCGGGATCGATCGCCGCGTTCGCGATCCGGTCGAACGTCGCGAGCGGGCAGGCGAGCTGCGGGCAGCCGGGCACGAAGACGGGCGCGCGCTCGGGCATCGGAGCCGGCCGCAGGCGACGCATCTCCGCGAGACGCTGCGCTTCGTAGAAGACGCGGACGTACGCCCCGTCGGGCGCCGCGGGGCGATAGACTTCGAAGACGAGCGCGCCGCCGGGCGGCGTATCGTCGCGCGCGTAGCCGGTCAGCAGCCAGTGCAGGCCGAGCAGTCCGCCGATCGCGGAGATCGTGGTGTCGTGGCCGACGATCCCGACGAAGCGGGCCGCGGGCGGTGCGCCGCCGGGGCGGCGATCGATCGTCGCGAGCACGTGCGACAATACGTTCGAGCCCTGCACCCGCGACGCGTACGGCGAACGCGCGCCGAGTTCGAACTTGAGCTCGTGGAGCGCGGAGAGGTCGAGCAGCGTCGCTCCGTCGACGCCGCCCCAGCCGACGTCGGCCGCGGGCTTCCCGTCGGCGTAGGCGAGGATCATATCTTCCACGGCGGTCGAGGCGACCGCGACGGGTCCCGTCACGGAGACGAGGCCGGATTTGTCGGCTTTGATCCCGCTCGGGAGCGTCGAGACGCGCGCGCACGCGCCGCTCGTGCAGCCGAGGATCGCGTCGAGCTTCGCGAACGCGAGGCCGTACGCGGGGACGAGCGCGTCCGGATGGCCGCCGATCGTGCCTTCGAGCGCGGCGCGCGCGGTCTCTCCGTCCGCGACCGCGATCGCGGGCGCCGCGTCGAACAGCGGGTCCGACGTCGCATCGCTCGCCGAGGCCGCGAGCCCGCACTGCGGTGCGAACCCCGACGCGAGCGCGGCCGCCGTCGCACGCGTGCGCTGATCGACGTCGGCCCAGAGATAGACGGCGTCCGGTGCCGGACAGCCGGTCGCCGGAACGAGACCGAGCGCCGCGTACCGCGCGCGATACGACGCGCCGTAATCGCGCATCAGCTCGGCGCCGCGGGCGGTGAGATTTCCGGGCGGCACGTCCCACGCGGGCCACGGTCGCGCCGCGTAGGCGTTCATCTCCGTCGCGTTCGTCGGCGAACGGACGCCGTGCCGCGTGACGACCACGACGAGCGCGAGCGGTGCGTCCGCCGGCGCGCCGCTCGTATCGGCCGCGTTCGCGCGCGCCGCGGCGCCTGCCGCGGCGACGCACGCCGCGAGCAGCGCGGCCGCAACGCCGCGTACCGTCGCGCGCACGCTCTAATTCGCGATCTTGTAGGGCTGCGTGAAATCGCCGCTCGGCTGCGGCCAGACGATCCACGCGTAGCCCGTCTTCGGATCGATCGCGACCGTGTGCGCCTCGCGCGCGATATCGGTCGCGCCGATCGCGACGGGCGCACCCGCGGGCTCGTCGCGCACGAACGTGAGCTTCCCGCTACCGGCGCATGCGAGAACGTGATGCGTCCGGTCGAGATCGCATTGATCGACGCGGGGCTGCACGCCGGCGCTGCCGACGAACGTCCCGTCCGTCGTATAGACCGCGACGGTACCGTTCTGGCCGCCGACGAGCAGATGCCCGTACGCCGGGTCGAACTGCAGCGGATGGTTGCCCTTGATCTGCGGCGTCGCGATCGTGCGCGTTACCTTGAGCGTCGCCGGATCGATGACGGCGACCTCGCCGAGATCGGTGATGTTCTGATACAGCGCGTGCGACGCCGGATCGATCGCGAGGTACTCGGGCTTGTGGCCGGGGAGATCGACCGTTCCGACCGACTTCATCGTGTTCGAATCGAGGACGTAGATGTGCGTCCCGTCGTCTTCGTCCGCGTAGATGTGGTGATTCGCCGGATCGTACGCCACGGCGTCGACGTGTCCGGCGACGTCCGTCGAACGCACGACCGTCATCGCGACGGGATCGATCTCCGAGACGCTGTCCGCTTCGCCGTCGCCCGTGTAGACGTGACCGTTCGCCGGATCGACGGCGACGCCGTGCAGCGGCCCGACGCGCACTTGGCCGAGCGCCTTCCCGGAATCCGCGTCGACGATCATGAGCGCTTGGCTTCCGGTGTGCGCCGCGTAGATGCGCCGCCTCGCCGCATCGACGGCGACGTAATCGAAGCCGCTCAGAATCGCGATCGGAGTCGGTGGGAGTGCTGCAGTAATCGCCATCGCACACCGATGATGCGCGCGAGAACGCACGAACCCTGTCCACGATTTCTCGACGTTCGCGGCCTCGCGTCAGTAGCGCGAAAGCTCGCCCGGTAAGAACGCTTCGGCTTTCAGCGACAGTTCGCGGCGGCCGCGCGCGAGGACGGCCGCGACGATCGCGGAGATCGCCGCGGCCCCGGCGATCGCGACGAGCGCGACGTTCGCCGCGTAGCCCTGCAGCGCCGAGCCGAACGCGAACGAGAGCCCGCCCCACAGCGCCGCCCACGCGAATGCCGAGACGGCGTTCCACGCGAGGAAACGCGGCCATTGCATGCGGTTGACGCCGGCGAGTACCGCGCCCCACGTCCGAAGCAGCGGTACGAAGCGGCCGAAGAAGACGACGCGCCCGCCGTAGCGCCGGAAGAGATAGATCCCGATCTTGAGGGTCGCATCGTCGACGCCGAACCGTCGCGCGATCCCGCGCACGAGGCGCCAGCCGCCTTCGCGGCCGATCGCGAAGCCGAGGTTGTCGCCGAGGACGGCCGCGAGCCACGCGACGCCGACGATGCCCGCGATCGAGAGGCGATGCGTGGCGCCGGCGTAGGCGCCCGCGGTGATCAGCATCGTCTCGCCGGGCGACGGGATACCCGTGCTCTCGAGAAAGACGAGCAGTGCGACGGCACCGTAGCCGTACGCCGCGAGCAGCGCGTCGAGATGCGACCCGATCAGAGAAAGTCGAGTCCGAGCGACTGCGGCAGGCCGCCGTTCTCCGCGGCCCACGCGTCGTTCCAGATCCGCGAACGATAGCGGTCGCCGCCGTCGCAGAGGATCGTCGCGACCGTGCTGCCCGCCGGCAGCGAGAGCGCGACGCGCGCCGCACCGACGACGTTGAGCGCCGCCGAGCCGCCGAGATACAGGCCCTCCTCGCGCAGCAGCCAGCGCGACATGGCGATCGCGTCGCCGTCGTCGACGCGGATCGCATCGTCGATCGGCGCGTCGCGAAAATTCGCGGTGAGGCGTTTGATGCCGATCCCTTCGAGACTCGAATCGCCCTCGACGCGCAACTCGCCGCTCGTGAGGTACGCGAAGAGCGCGGAACCGTACGGATCGCAGAGCACCGTCAGGATCGCGGCCGAGCGCGCTTTGAGCGCGAGCGACGTTCCGGCGATCGTTCCGCCCGTTCCGGCCGCGGCGACGAAGGCCGTAAGTCGCGAGCCGAGCGCGTCCCACAGTTCGGGCCCCGTCGTCGCTTCGTGGGCGCGACGATTGGCGAGATTCTCGAACTGGTCGGCCCAGAAGGCGCCGGGCGTCGTCTCCGCGATGCGGCGCGCGACGTGATAGTAGTTCGCGTCGTTCGCGAACGGCACGGCCGGGACGACGCGTACGTCGGCGCCGATGCGGCGCAACATCGCGATCTTTTCCTCGGACTGATCGTCCGGGACGACGATGATCGCGCCGTAGCCTCGCACGTTCGCGAGCAGCGCGAGCGCGATCCCCGTATTGCCCGCCGTCCCCTCGACGATCGTTCCGCCCGGCGCGAGCCTGCCGTCCGCTTCGGCTTCCGCGACGATCCCGCGCGCCGCACGATCTTTCACGGATCCGCCGGGATTGAGGAACTCCGCTTTGCCGACGATCGAGCGCCCGAGCGCGGCCGAAAGTTTCGGGAGTTCGATGCACGGCGTCCCGCCGACCGCACCGAAGAAGCCGCTCGCCACGTTCATCGCATCGGTTTTCGCTGTGGCGGCACGGTGCGGCCTCTGCGGCGACGCCGTACCCTAGCGTGGCTGGCTACCGAGCGAATCGATGCATCGACGACGGCGCAGTTAGGGTCACCGCTTCCGCGAATCGTGCTCCACTTCGCGGCTCGTACGGAGAGCTGCGTTACGGTGTAATCGTCGCTGTCGGCGTTGGAGACGGTGACGCAGTTGGGGTCGGTGAAGGCGACGGAGATACGCTGGCCGCTACGTGTGGTGCCGGAGTCGACGGTACGCCGCCGTTCGATTCGCAAGCGCAGAGGATCGATGCGATAGCGATTGCGGTCGCGCCAACTCGGCTGAAAGTCGAATGGTTCGTTCTGCCACCAGACTGCATGTCACTCATTATGATGGCTAGAAAGGGCTAGTCAAGTCGCCCTACGAAAGTTCTCGCGTGACTCGTCAGACGAAGCGATCGTACGACGACTACCTTCGGGGCACGCGGGAGCACGTGCGTTGCGCGCGTTTTTCGGAGGCTCGAGCAGAACTCGACCGCTTGGAACGTGACGATCCGCGCAGTTTATCCGATGAAGCGATCGTCATTCGCGCGCGACTTCACCTTCGGGATAATGCGGCAACGGCGCTCGCCTACGCGTGCGAGCACGGTCGGGTGGTACGCGGAGCACGAGAGCAGGCCGCGTTGATTATGCTCGAAGGCGTAGCTCACGTACGGCTGGGCGACGGTCTCGCTGGCAACGCATGCTTCGACCAAGCTCGCCGCGCGTCGAAGGGCGATGTGACGCTTTGCGCCGAGATCGCGTATCAGCGAGCCGTCTCCGCATGGATTCAGCGTGATCTCAAAGCCTCGGAGAAGATCCTCGACGACACCTCGTCGTTGTTCGCTGACGCTGCCGGAGCGGGCGACCGAGATATATTGGTGCTCGTTTCGATCTTGCGAGGCGTGATCGCCGGTTCTCGCGGTGATTTCGCGAGCCAGGGCGCGGCGTTGCTCGAAGGCCTGCGTGCCGTCGGAGATCGCGCGACGAGTAACGTCTATTATTGGGCGACGATCGCCGAACAGATCGCGTCGCTCGCGCGCGAGCTCCCGAGCCCGACGATGCGGGCAGCCGCGCTCGACGAACTGCCGCGGATTCCCTGGACTGAAGACATCGCACAGCTCCGGTTTCTCATGTTGCGTTCTATCGGCTGGTGCCACGCGCTCGAAGGCGATGCGTTCAATGCATTTCGACGGCTACGGCAAGCCGCCACCGTCGCACCGTCGGACGCTTGCCGCGTCATGGCATTCTGCGATCGATCCTACCTCGCTTCGACTCTCGGAGAGCCGCTCTGGTCGATTCAAGAACGAAGCGATGCGCACGAACTCGCCGAACGCGTCGATTGGCAAAAATGCCGCGGTGACGAGCGTGCCGCTCTCGTTCTGTTGGCGGAGCTGTTCGCAAACGAAGATCAAGCCGTCGCTCTCTCGTACCTCGCGCAATACCGCGCATCGCGCTCGAGCGCCGATCGTCTCTCCGCTTCGCATGATGACCGCCGGGTAGATGCGATGGAAGCGTATTCGTTCGGAGTCGTGCAGCAAGCTCGCGGAAACCGCGTAGAGGCGGTCCGACATTTCACGCTTGCGTGGGATGTTTATGATGCCATCGGTTACGAGTGGCGCGCCGGCCGGGTCGCACGAGCTCTCTCCGACATTACCGGCGATGAAGTGTGGAAGAAACGTGCTTCGGAGAAGCTGCGAACGTACGGGCGCGGTTGGCTCAAAGGGGTGCCCCAAAATCTCGAAACTGCCGATTCTCAAGGAGATGCACTACGTTTATCGTCGGCGCAAGCGCTGGTATTCGACGGGTTGCTGCGCGGGCTGTCGAATGCCGCGATCGCAAAAGAACTCAAGCGCAGTGAGTTCACCGTACGCAATCACGTGAAAGCGATTTTTCGCGCGTACGGCGTTCATTCACGTTCCGCGCTCATTGCGCAGTGCGGTTCTCACATACCCGGCGCGCCACGTAAGTGATGACAACGATAGGCTCGCCGTCGTCTCATTGCGTCGAAAATCGGTATGAGCCGGAGACGATCGGGCCACATGCTTCCAACGAAGGGCTTGCGAACGTCACCGTGTAGGCCGTCGCCGGCATAAGCGTTGGATGCTCGACGAATTCTCGTGTTCCGTCGAGTGCGGCCGGCGATGCGAGCGGGCTCGGCAGCGGAAGAGCGGACGTCGTCATCGTCGATCCGAGATCCGTTTTCACACCATTTGTCGACTGAAGTTCGGCGACGGCCGGAATGCCTTGAAAGACGAACTCGCCCGCCGCGATCGGCACGCCCGTCGCATTCGGTATCGGAAAAAGAAGTTGCGGCCCTTCGAGCGCGAGCTGCGCGCACGCAACGCCCTCCTTACTTTGGCTGCAACCGCTTAGGACGGACCAAGATGCCAGCACGATGATAAGGCTACGCCGCGAAAGTCGACGGCGTTGCGTACATCGAATCGCGTCACGATGCGTTAGTCGGTAGGGTAAGCATAACGGCCTTGTGACGAACACGGCATTACCTTTCTGCAAGGGGCCGGGCCCTTATTAGCCCATTATGGCCATATAAAATGGCCAACGAACATTCTCCTCCTTCGACTTTGCAATCGAATGAGAAGATATTTTTGATCATTTTAGCATCGTGTAAACGAAGATAAGGGTTATCGACGGCGATCGACTACCGGACGTATCTCGGACGGAGCGAGCTGCTTAAGCGTCGATTGCGACAAGGGCATAACGACGCTCGGTCTTAGCGCCATTCCGCCCCGGCTGAGTTGCATTGCCGCCTGCATTCGGCCGAGCTGCGGTAGTGCGCGTGGTTTACCGCGCCCTAATTCGGCGGCGCGAGGAGCTCGTAGGCGGCGCGGGCGGCGATCCGCTCGTTCTCGCGCAGGCCGCCGCGCAGCGCGACCGTGGTGCCGTCGTTCGCGGCGACGTCGACCGTGCGCTGATCGAAGCCGTTCTTCGCGTTGCGCGCGAATGCGACGGTGCGGCCGGTCTGCGGATCGGTGACGATCGCCGCGGCCGGGACGACGATCCCGCGGACCGTCGCGACCGCGATCGTCACCGTGACGGCATCGCCCGCGGATGCGTTCAGGCGGTCGGCGGCGACGACGATCGTCGCGAGTTGCGTCGCCTGGTCGACCTCGGGAACGACGGCCGAGACGCGACCGGACGACCGTTCGCGGCCGGAGCCGAAATCGAGCGCGGCGGGATCGCCGACGCGCAGGCGCGCCGCTTCGCCCGCGGGGACGGCGAGCGTCACCTCCGAGCGGACCGGCGGCGCGATCTCGACGACGGGCGTCGTCGTATCGGTCGGTTCGCCGACGTGCTTGTCCAGCGCGATGACGATGCCGGCTTCGGGCGCGCGAAGCGTGGCGTTCGCGAGATCGCGTTCGGCCGCGAGCAGGCGCACGCGCGCGGCCGATGCCGCGGCGGATCCGGCACCGAGCTGCGTGCCGGCGGTCGCGGCATCGCTGCGGGCGGCGGCGACGTCGATCGCCGCCTGACGCCGCGCCGCGTCGAACGTGAAGCGGGCGGCCGCGATCTTCGCGAACGCGGTACGTTCGTCGGCGCGATCGAGCGCGAGCTGCGTTCGCGCGAGGTCGACGTCTTTCGCGGCGACGACGCCGCCCGCGTAGAGCGTCGTCTGCCGTTCCAGCGCCCGTTCGTCGGCGGCGACTTTGGCGTGCGCCTGCGCCGCGAGCGCGCGCGCGGCGATCTGATCGCTGCGGACGTCGCGGCCGCCGCCGGCGTAGGCGCGTTGCTGCG
>CAZZZK010000019.1:0-8030 GCA_964658555.1 Vulcanimicrobiota bacterium
TTGCTCGACAAGACGACGTTCGGGCGATCGTCACGCAAGCCGTTCGCCCGATGATGAAGCGATACGACATCCCCGGAATGGCGGTCGGAGTGACGCTTCACGGACACCGGTATGTCTTCGACTACGGCATCGCATCGAAGGCAACGAAAACGCCCGTCGACGCGGACACGCTCTTCGAAATCGGCTCGATCACGAAGACCTTCACGGCGAGCTTGGTCTCCTACGCACAGCTAACCGGCAAGCTCTCGTTGTCCGACGAGGCCGGTGCAGACTTCGGGCCCTTGCGAGGAACGGCTTTCGACCGCGTTCGTCTCGTCGATTTGGGCACCCACGCTTCGGGCGGTCTCCCGCTTCAGTTTCCGGGCGAAGTCGAGACCGACGCCGACGCGATGAGATATTACCAGCATTGGAAACCCTCGCACCGCGCCGGCACGTACCGGCTCTATTCCAATACCGGCATCATGCTGCTCGGAAGAATCGCCGCGCAACGCATGCACGCGGACTTCACGACGTTGATGCAACGTGAGATCTTCGCGCCTCTCGGCCTGCGCGATACGTTCTTGACGCTTCCGAGCACGCGAGCGGCGAGTTACGCCCAGGGGTACACCGAAGCCGGTACGCCGAGGCGAATGCTTCCCGGGGCGCTCGCGGCAGAAGCGTACGGTATCCGAACGACGGCGTCCGACATGCTTCGTTTCGTCGACGCCAATTTGGACCTCGTCCATCTCGACGAGACGCTTCGTCGCGCGATCATCGAAACGCATACCGGATACTATAACGTCGGAGCGATGACACAAGATTTGATTTGGGAACAATACGACTACCCGATCTCGCTAGCGGCTTTGCTGCAAGGCAACTCGGTCGGGATGATCTTCCACGAGCATCCGGCTCGTGCGATAAACCCACCGTCGCGTGCGAAGAACGGTGCCTGGATCAACAAAACGGGCTCGACGGCCGGCTTTGCAGCATACGCGGCATTCGTTCCACAGAAGACGATGGGCATCGTACTGCTCGCGAATGCATCGTATCCGATCGAGGCGCGAGTCACCGCCGCCTACCGGATATTGACGCGTCTCGACGAGACGTCGAAGTAGTAATCGATTGTCCCGCAACTCCTTCTCCCGCGTCGCGCATAGCCGAACGTCTCGGCCCTCAACACGGCTCGACGGGCGGATTTGGAGCGCGGGCGGCGTTCGCCGTCTCTCTACGGGAGATTTTCCCGCTGCTTCCATCGCACGGCATCGACGCCCATGAATAGCAGCCATAAAGTAAGCGAACCCTCGCCGACGACCGCCGGAATTGCGATCCACGGAAAGAACAGACGGCTTCCAAGTTGAGGTGACAGGAAAAGCAGGTAGGCGGTTCCGGCCACCATCATCAGCACGCCGATGAATCGAGGCAAGAACGTCGACTTGAAAATAAGATATCCGGTGAGAAGACAATGCAAGCCGAACGGTAGTAAAGCGACACCATAGCCGAAATCGAAGGCTGATGGGGAGCGTGCGTGCTGGAAGAGAGCCGTCACTCCAAAGTAGTTGAGCGCGTTGACGGCCATAAGTGCGACGAAGATGATCCGAAATGATGCTGCCAAACGAGATAGTGTTCTGTTTATCGGCCTGAGCAGATCAAAGAAGAGCAACGCGACGCCGGTATCGCAGATGAGGTCGACGGTCATCTTGAGAGGTGTTGCGGTTGCCGCACCGCTCGGCGCCGACAAGAAGATCAGCAGGTATAGGAACCCGGCAAACCGCGCTTCCAGAGCCGGGGACCGCCACGTAGTCCGCATGTGCAAAACGTACGAACTCGTGCAGAAAAATGTTTCGCAACGTGAGCGATCGCCGATTCGGAACCCGATGTGACGAGCACGCGTGCAGCATGTTCGCTCGCCGTGGTCGGCCGGAGCACCTCGGAAACGTGAATGCCGCGTGAGCTCCTTCCGCGGCGAAAGACGCACGGTGTACGCTGCGCCGATACGCGAGACGACGATCGCCTTCGTCCATCCCATGTATCTTCCGAATCGACGGCGGAGAACGGCTTCATGTCGGCACGCGACGCTCGAGCGACCGCACGCGGTACGCATTCGCTGCCCGACGATAACGGGTAGCCGATCGGTGGCGCGACATCGGCGGATTCGACCGGCGGCGAACATGCATTTCCATTTTCCGGAGCGGCTATTCGCCGCGGCTTCACCCCTCCGCGCCTGTGCTCGACTCCCTGCAGGTGCGAGGGCAAAAGCGATTCTACCGGAATGTCCCGGCAGAGCATGCCGCCGCGCCTGACCGGGCCTCTCGAATTTATGCTGTTCGTTTGCGTCTTCGGCGCGATCGGATTCTGGTTCTCCACGAGAATCGGGTATCCGCAACGCTTCGTGCGTGCGCTTGCTGCGCTCTTGACGCTCCCGGCCGCGGGGTGGTCGATATCGCTCGTTCGTCAAACGATTTTCGAGTTGCGAACCGACGGAGTCGTTTCCCCTCGGATGGATAGCTGTGCCGCATCGCTCATGCCGCTCCTTACCTTTGCCGTCTCGCTCGTCGTCGTGTTTATCGCCGAGGTGTACGCGGCGCTCGGGACGCTCGGATACGCACGGCGGCCGCCGGAGCGCTTCTCTTTCAGCAACATGACGATCCTCACCGTACCGCAACTCATCGCGAGCGCGATCTTTGCGACGCTCGGCAGTTGGTTCGGTTGGGCGTTTTGGATCGACTGGCGCGTCGACCAAGTCTGCCTCTGACACCGGTCCGCAGAGGCGCGCCGACAAGGGGGGAGCGTGCGCGACTCTGTACTATCACTTGGAAATGAAAAAGAGTTCTCATTATCTTTTACGGATCGTCGCTACGACGGCGGCGGCGCTGCTCCCGGATTGCGCGGGGCATGCGGCGAACGGTCCGGCCGTCAGCGACGGGTCACGACCGATCCGCGTCGTCGCGATCGAGCGTGCGTACGGCGATATCGCCGAACAGATCGGCGGCGCCGGCGTTGCCGTCACGACGATCCTCAATAGTCCGACCGCGGATCCGCACGATTACGAACCGACGACGCACGATGCCGACGCGATCGCGAGCGCCGATATCGTCATCGAAAATGGACTCGGCTACGATGCATTTGCCGACAAGTTGCTCGGCGCATCGCCGAGCACGGGGCGCGACACGCTCGTCGTCGGAACGCTCGGCGGCCACACGCTCGGCAACAACCCGCACGTGTGGTACGAAACGAAAACGCTTCACGCGTTCGCGACACGATTCGCGGCGGCGCTGGACGGACGTCTCGCCGGCCGCGAACGCACCGCAATCGAGACGGCGACGCGGAAATTTCAAACGTGGGTCGACGGGCTCTCCGCACACGAAGCCGAGACCGCGAAGCGCTTCGCCGGCACGCCCGTCGCGATCACCGAGCCCGTCTTCAACGCCGTGCTCGATGCCGCGAAACTGAAGATCGCGACGCCGCTTGCGTTCTCGCACGCGATCGAAGAGGGCAACGACCCGGCGCCGCAGGACGTTGCGGCGATGCAGGCGCTGCTCTCCGGCCGCAACGTCGCGGCCTTCGCATATAATAGCCAGACCGTGGAGCCGAGCACGTCGCGCTTACTCGCGGTCGCGAACGCGGCGCACGTCCCCGTCGTCCCGGTCACCGAGACGCTCCCGGCCGGGACGCACGTGCAAGCGTGGATCGACGGAGAGCTCCGCGCTCTCGACGCCGCTCTCGCATCGTCGAAGCGATAGCGGGCCGATGACCGGCGCGCCGGAGCCGCGGCCGAGTGCCGAGAACGCGGCGGTCGCCTTCGACGGCGTCACGTTCTCGCGCGGTAGCCGGCGGGTACTCGACCGCCTGACGTTTGCGATCGCGCCGGGCGAATTCGTCGGCATCATCGGTGGGAACGGCGCCGGAAAATCGACGCTCTTGCAACTCGCGCTCGGCCTGCTCGCGCCGAGCAAAGGCACGATCCGTCTCTTCGGCTCGGAGCCGCGGCGCGCGCGCAAACTCGTCGGCTACGTGCCGCAACGCATCGAACTCGATCCCGAGCTGCCGCTGCGCGCGCGCGATTACGTCGCGCTCGGAATCGACGGCGAACGCTGGGGCCTCCCGCTTCCCTCGGCGTCGCGGCGCGAACGCGTCGATGCGACCCTGCACGCCGTCGGCGCGAGTGCGTTTGCGGAAAAGCCCGTGGGCCGGCTCTCGGGCGGCGAACAGCAGCGGCTCGCGATCGCGCAAGCGATCGTCGGGGAACCGAAATTGCTGCTGCTCGACGAGCCGCTCGCGAATCTCGACCTACGAAGTGCGGCCGAGGTCGTCGCGCTCGTCGCGGCGATCCGGCGCGAGCGGCATCTCACCGTGATGCTCGTCGCGCACGACGTCAACCCGCTCGTGCGATCGATGAGCCGCGTGCTCTATCTCGCGGGCGGTCGGGCCGCGATCGGAACGGTCGACGCCGTCGTGAACGAAGCGACGCTCAGCCGCCTCTACGACCGGCCGGTCGACGTGCTGCGCGTCCGAGGCCGAATCATCGTCGTCGCGGGCGACTCCGCGTGACCGCGTTTCTCGCGGATCCGGGCGTTCGCACGGCGCTCGTCGCGAGCGCCGTCGTCGCCGCGCTCTCCGGCGCGATCGGGTACTTCGTCGTGCTGCGTTCGCTCTCGTTCGCGGGCCATGCGGTGACCGATATCGGGCTCACCGGCGGCGCGGGCGCGCTCCTCGTCGGGATCGATCCGCTCTGGGGGCTCATCGCGTTCTCGGTCGCGGCGGCGCTCGCGGTCGGCGCGCTCGGCGAACGCGCGCGCGAGCGCGACATCGCGACGGGCCTGACGCTCGCCGTCGCGCTCGGCATCGGCGCGCTCTTCCTCCACCTGCAGACGCAGTACGCGAACGCGCAATCGGCGTTGCTCTTCGGCTCGATCTTCGAAACGGACCCGCGCGTGTTGCAGACGGTCGTCGCGATCGGGCTCGCCGCCTTCGTCGCGCTCGCGGCGCTCTACCGGCCGTTGCTCTTCGCGAGCGTGTCGGCCGCGGCGGCACGCGTCGCGGGCGTCCCCTTGCGTTCGCTCGGCCTCGCGTTTCTCGCGATCATGGCCGTCTCGGTCGCGGAGACGGCGCAGATCGTGGGCGTGCTCATCAGCACGGCGCTGTTGATCGGGCCGCCCGCAACCGCGATCGCCCTCGTCCGCTCGCCGCCGCTCGCGATCGCGCTCGCGATGCTGATCGGGATCGCGGAATCGTGGGCAGCGATCGCGCTCGCCTACGGCAGCTACGATTGGTCGGCTTCGCACCGCGGCTGGCCGGTGAGCTTCTTCGTCACCGCATTCGCCCTCGGCGGCCTGCTCGTCGCGCGACTCGCGCGGCGCCGGACCGCGTGAACGCCGCACAGGCCCTCGCGCATCCGTACCTGCAAAACGCGCTCGCGGCGGGGCTCCTCGTCTCGATCCTCGCGGGATGCCTCGGCTACTTCGTCGTGCTGCGCGGCGCGGCGTTCGCGACCCATGCCGTCTCGCAGATCGGTTTCGCGGGCGCGGCGGCGGCGGTACTCGTCGGTGCGTCGCCGCTGCTCGGGCTGCTCGTCTTCGCGATCGGCGGCGCGCTCGCGATCGGCGTCCTCTCGATCCGCAGCCGGGCGAGCGACGTCACGACGGCGCTCGTGCTCGTCTTCGCACTCGGTGCCGGAGCGCTGTTCCTAAGCCTCGCCCGCAGCTACGCGACGGACGTGTTCAGCCTGCTCTTCGGCACGATCGTCGGCATCGACCGCGGCGAAGTCGCGCTCACGGCGGCGGCGACGCTCGTCGTGCTCCTCGCGCTCGCGGCGATCGCACGTCCGCTGCTCTTCAGTACCGTTTCGACCGACGCGGCGGCGCTGCGTGGCGTCCCCGTCGCGCCGCTCGACGTGACGTTCCTCGTCATCGTCGCCGTCGCGACCGCCGTCACGGTGCCGATCGTAGGAACGCTGCTGATCTATAGCCTCGCGATCGGCCCGGCCGCCGCCGCCGCGCACCTCAGCGCGCGCCCGGCACGCACCATCGGGCTCGCGATCGTCTTTGCGGCGTTCGCCGTCGTGTTCGGGATCGCGCTCGCCGATGCGACGGGCTGGCCGGTCGGGTTCTTCATCTCCGCGATCGCGGCCGCCGAATACGTAGGAGCGAGGACGTGCGGCAAAAGATTGCGTGACGGGCGATCGTAAACGGTTTTCGCCTCTGCAACTCCACGGTTCGCATCGGGTACCTAACTCTTGTTGCCTCGCCCGACGCCCGACGGCGACAGGTCATCGCCCTTCTATCGAGAATGAATTATCAGTAGATGAAGAACGATCGCCGCCCCGAAGAGCGCGGGCGAAAACGACTGCCCGCGTGGACGCGTACCCGTGAGAGTCGTGAGTCGGCGACGAGGGCGGCGCGTTCGCCGATCTCGGCACTGCTCGAATTCCAGCTCACCATCCTACGCGGTCTTTGCGCGCAAGCGTCCGAATTGTTGAACGCGCAACGCTAGAAGGCGTCGCTAGCGCCGCTCGAGCGCTCCGTGATCGTCGCAGTGATCGTCGTGGATGCGATGGATGTGCCCGTCGACGAAGTAGTCGATATGACCGGCGTGCGGGACCGCTTCGTGGCCGCAATCGACGCCGTGCGCGTGCTCGAGCACGTGCGATTCGCACGCATGAACCGCTTCGTCGCAACCGGCCGCTACGACGTCGTCGAGCTGATGCTCGTCGACGTGTGCGCCGTGCACGTGATGCAGATGGCCGTCGTGCAGAAAATCGACGTGACCGTCGTGGGCGATCCGGACGTGGCCGCACGCCGCATCGTGCACGTGCTCGTGGAAGTTGTGCACGTGATGCTCGGTCTCGGTCATGACGCCTCCGCCGCGTGGGCCAGCCCACTGCGCACGAGCTCGGCGACGTGGCCGTCGACGAGCGAATAGATGATATGCCGGCCTTGCCGCCGGCGATCGACGAGACCATGCAGCCGCAAGAGCTTCAGCCGCTGCGAGACGGTCGAGAGCTCTTCGTGCGATTCGCGTGCGATCGCGGAGACGCAGCACTCTCCGCCGAGCAGCAAACGCAAGACGCGTAAGCGCGAGAGCGAAGAACAGGCGCGCCGCACGGTCGAAAACGACCGGATCGAGCCGATCCGGACCGTCCGGCTCCGGCTCGGTTGCATAGTTCATCGATCGTTCAAGTATAGTCGGTCGTCGCCCGGCCGTCAACGACCGCGCGTCGAACCGCCTACTTCGTCGGCAACGGGACGGCGTGCAGCGCGCCGATATGGCGCCTGACGATGATGACCGTCTCTTTCGCGAAGGCCACGAGCTCCGGATTCGAGCCGCCGCTCGCTTCGATCGCGAACGCCTGCACGTCGATCGCGTGGATCGTATCCATCTCGGTAATGTACGCATCGTCGAAGGCCTTGCCCGAGAGCGCTTCGAGCTTCGCCAGGCGCGCGGCGAACATGGCGTTGAGCGTCGCCGGGAACGGTAGTCCGAGCGAGAGCGCGATCTTTTTGAGCTTCGCCCCTACCAGTTCGTGATCGTGTACTTCGGTCACGCTCTGATCGACGACGTCCTGCTCGGAGGCCTTCCGCTCGGCGAGCTTACTCGCCTCGACCTCGTACATGCCGCCTTGCGACACCTTCGCGACGAACGCGCGGTCGGCCGCCGAGAGTTCCGCGGCATCCGCGTCCGACGCGCGTTCGAGCGACGCGATGCGATAGGCCGGCAGCGCGAGGACGCTGCTGGCGACGAGGCGGACGATCGATCGGCGATTCATGCGGGCGGCGTTCTTGTTGCGCAATGCCCGCCCTTCCCGGAGCTGCCAAGCGGCCGATTCTTCGAGGCGTGCGGACCGGAGCCGACGCCTTCGCTGCCCAACGCTGCCGCATGGCCGTCAAGCGACTCTCGCTCTTCCCACGCCCGCTCGATCGCGATGCGTTTCACCACGACTACGAAACGTCGTACATCGCCGCGACCGAGCGGCTGCCGGGGATCGTGAGCTGGCGCTGCACGATCCCGCTCGGCGAGGATCGGGCTCGCCCGTATCACGTGATCGGCGAAGTCTA
>CAZZZK010000019.1:8040-17237 GCA_964658555.1 Vulcanimicrobiota bacterium
ACTTCGCCGATCGTCCCGCACTCGAGAACGCTCTCGCGAGCGATGAGGGGCGGGCGTTCGTCGCCGCGGAGACGGCCCTTTCCACGGGCGGCGCGCCGTCGCACGCGATCTGCGTCGAGCACGAATCGGGCGAACCGCACGTGCCGCACTAACGGCCGTTCAGCGAGCGCCTCGCGCGCACGAAGCGCAGACGCCGTAGATCGTTAAGTCGTGATGCGTCGCGCGAAAGCCGCGCGGGAGCGACGTATCGACCGTCGCGCAGCCCTCGAGTTCGTACACGCGCTCGCAGCGTTCGCATGAGAAATGGTGGTGGTGCTCCTTGCCGGATACCTCGTAGAGCGGGTTTCGGCCGGGAACGTCGACGGTCGCGAGCCACCCGTCCTCGACGAGCGAGCGGATCGACCGATAGACGGTCGCGATCCCGAGCCCGGTGCTCGCGCTGCGCGCCGCGGCGTGCACCTCGTCCGTCGAAAGCGGACGTCCGGCCCGCTCGAAGGCGTCGCGGATCGCCGCTTTCTGACGCGTGTTACGCTCGCCGATCGTTCGTGGCACGCGGTCAGATTCGCTCGCGGCGGCTCGACCCATCTCGCGCTCGTCAGCAGACCCGCGTGCAGAATCGCACGACCGGATCGCCCGCCGTGACGCCCGCGACGTCGGCGCGAAACGTCGCGTAGTGCGGCGTTTTCTGATGGGCTTCGAAGGCCGTACGATCGTCGTAGACCTCGTACAGGATGACGACGTTCGGAAGCTCGACCGGCGTGGAGACGTCGAACTGCCGGCAGCCGGGCTCCGTCACCGAGCCTGCGGCATCCGCGGAAGCGATCCGCACGAGCGCGTCGAGCGAACCGTCCGTCGCCGTGAACTCGGCGATGACGACGAAGGCGGGCGTGCGCGAACTGAGCATGCGCCGCAGATACCCACTTGCGGCCCGAGCCGCGCGCTCCGGCCCGGGTACGTATCGCGAATGGATCATACGACCGATTCCGCAGCGACGCCGATCGACGTCGATACGCTCGCCGGCCTCATCGAAACCGGCACCGTCTTCGTACTCGACGTACGGCGCGCGGTGCACGGCGAGCAGATCTACGGCGCGATCCGGTACGATCGGAAGAAACTGCTCGACGCACCGAAGCTCGCACTGCCGCTCCCGAAAAACGAGACGCCGGTCGTTCTCTACGACGAAGACGGAACGTCCGAATCGCTCCCGGCGCTGCGGAGCAAGCTCGACGAGAACGGCTATACCGGAGCGACGACGCTCGACGGCGGATTCGCGGCGTGGCAAGCGGCCGGCGGCAAGACGGAGGGCGCCACGATCGAGCAAGTCGTCCCGCTCGTTTCCACGCACCAAGCGGAACGCTAGCTCACACGAAGAGCGCTTGGCCCTTGCCGAAAGATTTCGCTCGGTAGAGCGCGCGATCGGCCGCGACGAGTAGATCGCGGACGTTCGCGCCGTCGTCGGGGTACACGGCGACGCCGACGCTCGCGCCGAGGACGAACGTCTCGCCCTCGACCTCGAACGGTTCGCGCAGGACGTCCGTGATGCGGTCCGCGAGCCCGCGCGCGTCGCCGTCGCCGTCGCGTTCGAGCCCCTTCTGCACGACGACGAACTCGTCGCCCCCGATGCGCGCGACCGTATCGCTCTCGCGTACGATCGAGCGCAGCCGGCTCGCGACGATCTGGAGCACCGCGTCGCCTGCGGCGTGCCCGCTGCGATCGTTGACGTTTTTAAAGCCGTCGAGGTCGAGGTAGTGCAGCGCGAACCGAATCGGACGGCGTCGCGACTCGCGGAGCGCCATCTCTAGCCGATCGAAGAGCATCGCGCGATTCGCGAGCCCGGTCAGCGCATCGGAGAACGCGAGCGAATCGAGTTCGTCCCGCTGCCGCTTGCGTGCGAGCGACGAGCCGACGAACGCGCCGATGAGCCGTACGAATTCGCGGTCCGTCTCCGTGAAGGGTGCGCCGCCGCGCGAGGTTCCGCTGAAACCGACGACGCCGTACTGCGCGCCCGCGACGTTGACCGGTGTGACGATGTACGCACCCCAGCCGGGATGCGCGAGGGCGCCCGCCGGCCCGGCCGTGACGTCGCCCAAGTTCTCGTAGGTCCGCACGTCGTTGGCCGCGAGCGCTTCTTGGGCCCAGGTTTCGCCGAGCGCGAACGTCGTACGCGCGTGGCTCGCTTCGGAGGTCCCGACGCGCCTGACGACGGTCACGAGATCGCCCGTACGTTCGGCGACGAAGCCGAATTCGAGGTGCAGATCGGCGATGCCCAGGGCGATCGCCGCATCGATCTGACGCGTCCCCGAATCGTCCTTGAGATTCGTGATCTCGTAGAGCGAGCGCATGCGCTCGGCCTGCCGCGCGAGCAGCCGCGCGGCTTCGCGCTGTTCCGTCACGTCGCGCAGCGTGACGACCCACGCCGCGATCCCGCCGTCCTCGCTCGGGACGGGTCGCGTGTGCATGTCGAATTCGTGCGGCAGACTCGCGTTGTCGTAGAGGACGAGATCTTCGTCCATCGGCTCGCCGCTCTGCATGCCGCGCAGGAGTGCGGCGATCGTCGCGCGATCGGACGCGGGGCCGTACAGAATCTCGGTCTGCCGTCCGAGCATGCGTTCGAACGTGTAGCCGAAGAGCGACGTGAAGGCGCGGTTGACGTACATCACGACGGGCCGCGTGCCCGGCTCCGGCGAGTGCGTCAAGATGACGATCGGCGCGCCCGAATGCTCGGCCGCGGCCGAAAGCGTATCGAGGCGTTCCTTGATCGCCCGCGGCACGAGCGCGCGCGTCGCCACGAGCTCGACGACGAGATCGGCGAGCATGACGAGTTCGTCCCGCTGGCGGCTCGTGAGCACGTGCGGCACGTAATCGAGGACGCAGAGCGTGCCGATCGCATGACCGCCGTTCGTCACGAGCGCGATGCCGGCATAGAAGCGCAGGTGCGGCTCGCCGTGCACGAGCGGATTGCCCGCGAAACGCTCGTCGACGAGCATGTCGCCGAACTCGACGAGTTCGCGCTCGTGGATCGTTCGGCCGCACATGCCGTGCTCGCGCGAGACGTTGGACACGCCGGGCAGGCCGCAGTTCGCCTTGATCCAGAGCCGGTCCGCGTCGACGAAATTCACGAGGCCGATCGGCACTTCGCAGATCTTCGCCGCGAGCCGGGCGATCGTATCGAAGCCCGGTTCCGGAAGCGTATCGAGAATATCTGTCGCACGAAGCGCCGCAAGGCGTTCGAACTCGTCGAGATCGGTGATGAGAGGCGCGGCGATGCCCACACCGTACGTTTCGGCGTTCGGCGGGGCGCGTTCGAGACGGCCGTCAAGCTCCGGCGGGAGATGTACGCGCCGTCACATTCCCGGCGATCCGTCCTGAGACCGCAGGTAGGTGACGTCGACGGCAACTTGGGGACGAGCCGCCGACTCTTTATTCGCGATCAGATCGGCGCGGCCGAGAAGTGAACGGGTACGCCGCCGTACCCGACGATGAGATACTCGGCGCCGGCGTCGTCCGAGGCGCGCAAGAGGGATCGCTTCCAGCTCGCAGACGAGGCGCCGAATCGCTTCCGCTCGTTCGTGCGGAAGCAACGAGGCGTCGCGAACGCGCTCGAGCGGCGCGACGTCCGCCCGAGACCTCGCGACGCGCGCGACCGTCGTCGGGCGTCGCGAACGCGCTCGTTTTTCGAACGTCGCGTCCATCGAGGATACCGGTTCGACGGGAGCGCGCAGCGCGAGGCCTCCGCGGACCTAGGCCTCGACGTAGACCTCCGCGCCGCGCTCGACGAACTCGGCCGACTTCTCGGCCATGCCGCGTTCGGCATACTCGCGGACTTCCTGCGTGATCTTCATCGAGCAGAAATGCGGGCCGCACATAGAGCAGAAGTGCGCGACCTTCGCGCCGTCGGCCGGAAGCGTCTCGTCGTGAAACGCGCGCGCCGTCTCGGGATCGAGCGAGAGATTGAACTGGTCTTCCCACCGGAACTCGAAGCGCGCCTGCGAGAGGACGTCGTCCCAGTGCCGCGCGTGCGGGTGGCCCTTCGCGACGTCGGCCGCGTGCGCCGCGATCTTGTACGCGATCACGCCGTCTTTGACGTCCTGCTTATCGGGCAAACCGAGGTGTTCTTTCGGCGTGACGTAGCAGAGCATCGCCGTGCCGTACCAGCCGATCATCGCCGCACCGATCGCGCTCGTGATGTGATCGTACCCGGGCGCGATATCGGTCGTCAGCGGCCCGAGCGTGTAGAACGGCGCCTCGTGGCACTTCTCGAGCTGGCGATCCATGTTCTCCTTGATGAGGTGCATCGGGACGTGGCCCGGGCCCTCGATCATCGTCTGCACGTCGTGCTTCCACGCGATCTCGGTGAGTTCGCCGAGCGTGTCGAGCTCGCCGAATTGCGCCTCGTCGTTCGCATCTGCGAGGCAGCCGGGCCGCAGACCGTCGCCGAGCGAGAACGTGACGTCGTACGCCTTCATGATCTCGCAGATCTCTTCGAAGTGCGTGTAGAGAAAGTTCTCCGTATGATGCGCGAGACACCACTTCGCGAGGATCGAGCCGCCGCGCGAGACGATGCCCGTCACGCGCTTCGCCGTCATCGGCACGTAGCGCAAGAGCACGCCCGCGTGGATCGTGAAGTAGTCGACGCCCTGCTCCGCCTGTTCGATCAGCGTATCGCGGTAGAGCTCCCACGTGAGCTCCTCCGCCTTGCCGTTGACTTTTTCGAGCGCCTGATAGATCGGTACCGTACCGATCGGAACGGGGGCGTTGCGTAAGATCCACTCGCGCGTCTCGTGGATGTTTTTGCCCGTCGAGAGATCCATGACGGTATCGGCGCCCCACTTCGTCGCCCACGTCATCTTCTCGACTTCTTCTTCGATCGACGACGTCACGGCGCTATTGCCGATGTTCGCATTGATCTTCACGAGGAAGTTCCGGCCGATGATCTGCGGCTCGAGCTCGGGATGGTTGATATTCGCGGTGAGGACGGCGCGGCCGCGCGCGATCTCGCTACGTACGAACTCCGGTTCGCAGCGCTCGCGGATCGCGACGAACTCCATCTCGGGCGTGATCTGACCGCGGCGAGCGTAGTGCATCTGCGTGACGTTCCGGCCCGGCATCGCGCGGCGCGGTTTGCGCGTCGCTTCGAAGCGGACCGCGTCGAGTTCGGGCATCGCTTCCCGCCCGAGCCGATAGATCGACGACGCCTTCGGGAGTTCGACCGTATCGCCGCGGTCCTCGATCCAACCGGCGCGGATCGGCGCGAGGCCGCGACGGACGTCCGTCGCGACGTCGGCATCGCCGTACGGGCCGCTCGTATCGTAGAGCACGTGCGTCTGACCGTTCGTCAGCGTGATCTCGCGCTGCGGCACCCGGATCCGAGGGTCGCTGCCGGTCGCGTAGACGCGGCGCGCGCTTCCCTTGGTCGCCGGGGCGTTCTCGGTCATGGCCATGTCGATCTCCAGAATGGATGACGGCCGCCTCTCCCTACGCCGGTACGAGCCGGATCAGGTTCGGCGGTCGGCGATGATATCGCCCTCTCAGTCCGTTTCGACGGACTCCCGCGAGGATTGCTAGACGATACGGTGCAGGACGGCGACTGTCAACGGGGCAACCGCTTGCGCCCGTGCCGTATCTTCGACTGCTCGGCGCTCAAATCGCGATCGGCGCGGCCGCGATTTTCGCGCGCTACGCGCTCGAGGGGGCGGGGCCGTTCGCCGTCTCCGCGCTGCGGCTCGCGATCGCGGCGCTGCTGGCACTCGCGTTCGCCGGCCGCTTACGCGGGCTCGACCGCCGGCGCGAAACGGCCTTCGGCATCGCGGGACTCGTTCTCGCGCTGCATTTCGCGGCGTGGATCGCGTCGCTGCAGTTCACGTCGGTCGCGATCTCGACGCTGCTCGTCACGACGACGCCGCTCTGGACGGAGACGTACGATCTGATCGTCATGCGACGTCCGCCGACGCTCGCGTTCGCGCTGTCGCTCGCACTCGCGTTCGTCGGCGTCGCGCTGATCTCGCTCGGAGGGACGCGCGTCGCGCCGCCCGTCGCCGGCCACGAACTGCTCGGCGACGGCCTCGCGCTGCTCGGCAGCTTCGGATTCGGCGCGTATCTCATCGTCGTGCGCGACGCGCGCGAACGCGCGGGGATCGCGCTCGGAACGCGACAGATCGTCGCGCGCACGTACGGCTGGGGCGCGCTCGCCCTGATCGTCGGTACCGCGTTCGCGCATCAGACGCCGCCCGCGCTCGCGAACGGCACCGCGTGGTTCGGCGTGCTCGGAATGGCGCTCGTCTCGCAGCTGCTCGGGCACACCGCGCTCAACGCATCGCTGCGCGACTTCACGCCGAGCACGATCGCCCTCGCGACGCTCCTCGAACCGATCGTCGCCGCGCTTCTGGCCGCATGGCTCTTCGGCGAAGCGCTCGGCCCGCGGACGTTCGCCGGCGGCGTACTCGTGCTCGTCGCCGTCGCGCTCGCGCTGCGGCCGACGCCCGTTTCCGCGGTTCGCCCCGTTCGATCGCCGACGATCGACGTGTGAGAGCGGTACGTCTCACCGCGCTTCGTAACGAACGCGTCCACGCGGACTAACCGTTCGAGCGGAAGCCGGAACTCCAGAGACGTCGGCGATGCATCGGGATCGGCCGCGATCGCCAGCCGAACGCGGCCGGGCGTGTGGATTTCGACGCGTCGATGCGCGATCGATCAGCCATGCTTCGGACGTATCACCGCGCCGAGGTAGGGGGCGATCTTCCCGTTGCGGCGCACGCTCGGCGTCGGCGACTTCGATGACGAGGAGCGCGTCGCGCGCCGTCGTCCGCGCGTGGGCGTACTCGGCCTCACGATAGACGAGACAGGCGGTATCGGGTTCGAACGAATTCGCATCGTCTGTTAACGTACCTATTTGACATAAAACGATATATCGCGTAATACTGTGTGCATGGATAGTAAACAGGCACTCATCTTCGAAGCACTCCATCGCCGGGGGCGCGGGCGCTGCGATTCGCACGGCCGCGAAGACGACCGCAGCGGGATGCCCTTCGGGGCGCGCGGCTTCGCCGATCGCGCGTTCGGAGCCGCATTCGGTCGCGGCGGATTCGGCGGCGGACGCTGGGGCGGTCGCGGCCGGCGCGGCGACAGCAAGTATCTCGTGCTCGAGACGCTCGCGAGCGGTCCACGGCACGGCTACGAGATCATCGGCCTCATCGAAGAGAAGCGCGGCTTCCGGCCGAGCCCGGGGTCGATCTACCCGACGCTGCAGATGCTCGAGGACGGCGGCTTCGTCGAAGGCCGCGATACCGAGGGCACGCGCGTCTACACGATCACCGAGAGCGGCCGCACGATGCTCGCCGAACGCGGCGAGACGCCCGAGGACGAGAACCTCGAAGACGATCCGCGCCACGCCGTGAAGTCGGCGGCGATGAAGCTCGGCGCGGCCGTGATGAGCGCGCGCGACAGCGACGCCGCGACGCTCGCCAAAATCGGGGCGATCCTCGATCGCGCGCGCAAGGAGATCTACGCGATCCTCGCCTCGGCGTGAGCCCGGTTCGCTCCCGAGTCGCCGCTCGGGCGCACGGTCCGGCATGAGTACGGCGCGCGCGCCTGCAAGAGCGCGCGATGCCCGACCGTCCCTCGCGACGGATGCTCGCCGTCGCGTCCACCGCTCTCGCGTGCGCGCTCGCATCCGCCTGCGGCCTCGCACCGAACGTCCGCGCCGCGGGCGCGCCCGGCATCCGCGGCTTCGCGCCCGCGAGCCTCGATGCGGAGCGCGCCGCGGAACGGACCGTCCTCGCCTCGCCCTCGGAAGAAGCCGCGCTCCGGCACGAGACGGCGCTCGCGACCGGCGTCCATCGTATGGGGACGACGGGCGATTACCGCACGGCCGTCTACGTGCGCGACGCGCTCGCCGCGGCCGGCTGGGATGCGAAGCTCGTCACGTACACGGTCCCGCTCGACTACCCGACGACGCAGCGGATCACGCTGCTCGACCCCGCACCGCGCGCGCTCGATCTCTACGAACCGGCGATTCCGGGCGATCCGCAATCGCAGGCGCACGCCGCGATCGGCATCCCGTACTCCGGCTACAGCGCCGACGGCGACGCGACGGGGCCGCTCGTCTACGCGAATCACGCGACGCCGGACGACTTCGCGGAACTCGCGCGCGACGGCGTCGACGTGCGGGGCGCGATCGTGATCGCGCGCATCGGCGGCGGCGCGCTCACCGCGAAGGCGTTCGAGAGCGCGAAGCACGGAGCGCTCGCGACGCTGATCTTCTCCGATCCGATGGACGGCGGGTATTTCAAGGGCGACACGTATCCCGCCGGGCCGTGGCGCCCGCTCGGATCGTCGATCCGCAACACGATGACGTTCACGAACGATCCGGGCGATCCGACGGCGATCGGGATCCCCGTCCCCGGCGCGCCGCACAAGCCGTACTCCGCGCTCGTCGTCCCGCCGATCCCGGAGATGCCGGTGACGGGACTCGTCGCACAGCAGCTGGTGGCCGCGCTCGGCGGCCCGGTCGCGCCCGTCTCCTGGCACGGCGGCTTCCCGTTGCCGCTGCACCTCGGCGGGACGACGCGCGCGCACGTCGTCCTCGCGTCGCAGCGCAGCTTCGGATCGATGTGGGACGTCGTCGCGACGCTGCGCGGCACCGATCCCGCGCACGTGGTCGTCGTGGGCGGCCATCGCGACGCGTGGACGTACGGCGCGGTCGATCCGATCAGCGGCACGGTCGATCTCGTGCAGCTCGGCGAAGCGTACGGCCGTGCGGTCCGCGCGGGCTGGAAACCCAAACGCACGATCGTCATCGGGTCGTGGGATGGTGAGGAACTGAACTTATTCGGCTCGGAGATCTGGGTCGAGCAGAACGAAGCCGCGCTGCGCTCGGGCGCGATCGCGTACGTCAATACGGACGAGGTCGCCTACGGCCCGACGTTCGGCATCGCGGCGACGCCGGAGCTCGCGCCGCTCGCGCGCGCCGCGACCGCCGACGTCGCGGCACCGGGCGGCGGGACGATCGCCGACGCCTGGCACGCGCAAGACCCCAAGGAAGACGTCCGCGCGATCGGCGCGGGCAGCGACCACGAACCGTTCGTCTATCACGAGAACCTGCCGGCGATGGGCGCGTCGTTCGGCGGTCCGTTCGGCACCTACCACTCCGCCTACGACGATCTCGCGAGCCTGCGGCTGCTCGATCCCGGCATGCATCG
>CAZZZK010000020.1:0-17114 GCA_964658555.1 Vulcanimicrobiota bacterium
GTCAACACGACTTCTACGTGACGATCGCACGCCTCGGCGACGCGAGCGACGTCTTCCGCGCGCGGGCGAAGCTCGCGAGCTCGATCGAGATCGAAGGGTCGCTCCTCTCCGGACAACTGCAGCTCTTCGACGCGATCGTCGCGAGCCGAGCGGGGCACGTCGATCGCGCTCGCCGCTCCGCGCGTCGCGCGGCGACCGTGTTCGACAAACTCGGGCGGCCGCTGCGCGCCGCCGAGGCGCACACGCTCGCGAGCCGGACGTCCTCCGATCGATACGGCGCGCTCGGGATCGAACGCCCGATCGCGTACGATCCGTCCTACGAGATCCCGAGCCAATACGCGGGTCTCACCCTGCGCCAGGCGGAGATCGCGGCGCTCGTCGCGATCGGCTATCGCAATAGGGAGATCGGCGAGCGGCTCTCAATCTCCGAACACACGGTCGAACGCCACATGCAGCAGGTACTGCGACGGCTCAATCTGCGCTCGCGCCACGAGCTGCGGGCGGTGCCGCGCGAAGAGTGAGCGCGAACCTCAAGGAAAGGTTAACGTCGCGCGCGCCTCGCGAGGAGCGGCTCGCACCCGCGGCCCACGGATGACGGAAGCCGCTACTTCACCGAGGTCCGCGCGACCGATATGCTCCGTTACGATCGATCGATCGCGCTCGAGCGCGGTCGCGCTTCGGCATTCGATGCGATCGATCGTCCGGGAGACGAAGCATGCGCCGTTCCATCCGCATCCTCGCGTACGCGATGCTCGCGTTCGCCCCGAGCGCATGCGGCGGAACGTCGACGGATCCCGGCGTCCCGGGCGCATCGCCCACGCCGCCGTCGCGAGCCGTCCCCGCCATCGCGCGATTCGTCATCACGATACCGGCGGCGCTCGCGACGGCCGCGAGCCGCGATCGACGCTCGCCGCAGTACCTATCGGCCGGCACGCAATCGATCGTGATCCGGCTGCAATCGCTCGACGGACGGCCGGTTCCGGGCGACCCGTCGCCGGTCGTCGTCGCGATCGGCGGATCGCAGTGTTCGAACGGAACGGCCGGCGAGACGTGTACCGCGAACGTCCCGGGCTACGTCGGGACGGACATCTTTCTCGTCGACGCCTACGGCACCGCGAGCGATACCGGGACGCCGCTCTCGAGCGGAACGATACCGGCCGTCCTCACGGCGAACGCCGCGACGCAGGTGACGATCGACGAGAATTCGTCGGCGAGTCTCGCGCCCGTCGCCGCGGCGATCTCGCTCTCGATCGTGCCGGCGTCGCTCGCCGCGGGTACGGCCGGAACGGCGACGGTCACCGTGAACGAGGTCGACGCGACGGGCGCGGCGATTCTCGGAACGCCGTTCGCAGCTCCCCTCACGCTGACGGTCCCGCCGGGCGCGACGGCGTTCGCGCTCTCCACCGGAGGCGGTCCCGGCGCCGCGTCGATCGCCCTCTCGCGTTCGAGCACCGTGACCGTTACCTACGACGGCACGGCCGTCGCGTCGCCCGCAATCTTCACCGCGGCGGCCGCCGGTTTCGGAAGCACGCCGCTCGCGGCGACCGTCGCGCTCTCCGTCGGGACGGCGACGCCGGTGCCGACGGCGGCACCGACGAGCACGCCGCCGAACGCGCCGGTGACGACGCCGACCGCCGCGCCGACGCTGCCGCCGCTGCCCGCCGTCGGCCTCGTCGCGAACGTGTCGCAGGTCGACGTCGACGCGATCGGCGCGACGTCCACGTTCCTCGTCGGGCAAGCCGGTTTCGCGGGCCCCTTCGCCGGCGCGGTCGCCGATCCGACGATCGCGACGGCCGCCGTCGGTGCGGACGGTGCGACGTTCACCGTCACCGGAGTCGCCGTCGGCACGACGACCGTCACCGTGACCGGGTCGGGCGGCCGAACGCTCGCGCTTCCGATCGCGGTGACGCAGACGCCGATCACCGTCAATGCGCACGAGCGACGGTAGCGGAGCCGCGCGACGCCGGAGTTTCGGCTCAAGGCTGCATTAAGGGCGCGAGGCCGCGCGCTCGCGGCGCGGATCGCCGGATCGCCGGATGACGGAATCCGCTATTTGTGCGGCGCCCGGCCCTCGATACACTCTGCGGAGCTGGCATCGGCCCAGCCATGCGAGCATTTCCGACGGAGACCGCCCTTGCAGCGCGCACGACGAACGTCGCTCGGTTTTTCGATTTTCCTCGGCGTCGCGCTGACCGGCTGCGGCGGCGAAACGACGATCTCGACGAGCAATCCGACGCCGTCGCCCGCTCCGACGAGCGGATCCCCGCAACTCGCGACCGCGCAATTCGAGGTCACCGTCCCGGCCGTCACCTCGCTCGCGACGCCGAGCGCGCACGTCCGGAAGCCGCAGTACGTTTCGACCGGCACGCGATCGGTCGCGATCGGGTTGACGTCGGTCGACGGCTCCGCGCCGCCGGGAGCGGTCTTTCCGACGCTCGTCGTCATCGGCGGCGCGAACTGCGCGCCCGGCGGCGACGGCACGACGTGCACCGCGAACGTCTCGGGATTCGCGGGGACGGACGTCTACACCGTAACGACGTACGCGACGGCGAACGGGACGGGCACGCCCCTCTCGAGCGGCACGGTACCCGCGACGCTGACCGCCGGCGGCACGACGACCGTCGCGATCTCCGATGCGGCATCGTCGAGCCTCGCGCCGGTCGCGTCGGCCATCGCGCTCTCGCTCGCGCCGAGGACGCTGACGCCCGGCGTCGCCGGAACCGCGCAGATCTCCGTCAACGAACTCGATGCGAGCGGCGCCTTCATCCTCGGCACCGCCTTCGCATCGCCCGTCACGCTCTCGGCCCCCGCGGGTACGCGGGCGCTCGCGCTCTTGCTCGGAGGTTCCGCGCCGGCGGCGACGATCGCCGTGACGACGTCGAGCGTCGTTACCGTGTCGTACGACGGCTCGGCGGTCACCTCACCGGACACGTTCGTCGCGACGGCGGCCGGCCCGACGTCGACGGCGCTCGGCGCGTCGGTCGATCTCGCGATCGGCACCGCGACGACCGCGCCGACGTCGGCGCCGACGACGCCGGGAGGCGGTCCGCCGGTTACGACGCCGACGACGGCGCCGACGCTGCCCCCGCTACCGGCGACGGGGATCGTCGCGAACGTCACCCAGGTCGACGTGAACGCGATCGGCGCGACGTCGACGTTCCTCGTCGGCCAGAACGGATTCGGCGGACCGTTCACGGCCGTCACCGCGCCCGATCCGACGATCGCGACCGCCGCCGTCGGTGCGGACGGCGCGACGTTCATCGTCACGGGCGTCGCCGTCGGCACGACGAGCATCGCCGTCGGCGGCGCGAACGGCCAAACGCTCGCGCTTCCCATCTACGTCACGCAAACGCCGCTCACGATCGACGCGAGGCACCGAAAATGACCGCATCCGCCTTCACGAAATTCTCGACGGCGGCCGCGATCGCCGCGCTCGCGCTCGACGCGTGCAGCGGCTCGAACGCCGTTCCGCTCGGAAGAACCGCGACGGGCGGCGGGGGAACGACCCCCGGCGGCGGATCGACCGGCTCTTCCGCGGCGCGGACCGCTCACGTGAGCGGCACCGTGAAGATCCCGGCGGCACCGAAGAGCGCGAACGGCGCGGCGAGACGTAGCACCGGTTTCCGCACGCCGCAATACCTATCGACCGCCACGAATTCGCTGACGTTCGTGCAAGGCGGATCGTCGACGCTCGTACCGCTGACGCCGTCGTCGCCGAATTGCACGGCGAACGGCGACGGCTCGCGCTCGTGCACGTTCGACGCGCCGGCGATCCCGGGTACGAACGTCGCCTACACCGTCTCCACGTTCGCGAACGCGTCCGGCACCGGCACGCCGCTCTCGATCGCGAACATGACCGCCGCGACCATCACCGCGGGCGCGACGAATCCGATCACGCTGACGTTGAGCCCCGTCCTCGGTTCGCTCACGGTCGCCGCGCCCGCGAGCTTCGTCTCCGGCGGCGGCAGTCAGACGGCGACGGTAACGGTCGACGCGCTCGATCCGTCGGGAGCGACGATCGCGACGGGCGTCGTCGGCCTCGTCGACGCGACGGGCAATCCCGTCACCGTCTCGCTCGCGAGCAGCAGCGGCGCGGTCACGCTCGATCCCACGACGCTCACGACCGGCTCGACGAGCACCTTGACGTACGGCGGTTCGGGAGCGGCGGGAAACGTGACGGTGACGGCGACCGCGTCGACGGCGGCGAATCCATCGCTCGCGACGGCGATGGCGGCCGTCGACATCAGCGCCGGGAATTCGCTCTACGTGCTCGACGGCGGCAATATGCGGATCGTCGAATACGCACTCGCCTCGGACGGAACGCTGGCAGCGAACGCGACGCCCCGGCGCGTCATCGACATGCCGCAGCCGAATCTGAGCGGCAACGCCCTCTGCATGTCGACGAACAATCTCGTGAACGCGCAGGGCGTGACGTCCGATCTCGCGAGCGGCATCTCCGTCGATCCGGCCGGCAACGTCTTCGTGATGCTGTACTGCACGACGGATCAGACCGCGACGACGCTCGGTCCGTCGGTCAACGGCTACATCTACGAGTACGGGCCGAACTCCGTCTCGACGACCGGCATCACGACGCCGGTAGCGACGTTCCTCGGTCCGGCATTCTCACCGGCACTCGTCTTCGACGCGCAGTCATCGAGCTCGTCGACGGATACGTTCGTAACGCATCCGACCAATCCGTTGAACGGATTGCAGGATGGGAACGGCGTGCCGATCCCGCCGAACGAGATCGACGCGGTGAGTCTGTCTCCCGCCGCAACGCCGACGACGGCGCTGCAAGCGACGAGTATCGCCCGTTCCGCGATCAACGGCTACCCGGGCCACGCGCAGAACACCACGGTCGGCGGCTCGACGTACGTATCGACGTATACGTTCGATCTGGACGGAACGAGTCAACAAGACTTCGACGCACTCACGGTCGCGAACGGAAGCGTGTACGTCCCGTTCGCCATATTCGGCGGCGGCAGCTTCAGCGGGGGAAACTACGTCCCCCCGCCCGCAGAGATTCCGGCGTTGGCGAACGTGGCCGGGCAGGGCGCCGTCTTCCGCTTCGATCGGCCTCTAACGGCGTATGCCCCCGGCGGATCCGCGAACGCGCCGGCCGGTGCGGTCGTCGGTGCGAGTACGGGCTTGCCCTTGGCGCAGAATAACGCGCAACTCAACACGGGACTTCTGGACGGCATGTCGCAAACGAGCACGCGGCTCGACCTGCTCGTCGTCGGGACGCAGACGAGTCAGTCGGTCGACTCTACGAGCGAACAGGTCGCGATCACGGAGTGCTTGACGCCGCCGACCTTGGCGTTGACGGCGGCTCCGAACGCGTGCGCGGATACCGACTCGCACGATTACATCATAAGCTATCCGCTTTCGAGCGCGTCCGCGGCGACGGCGAGCGACGCCTCGATGGGGCTCGACGACGTGCCGTTCACGTTCGCGATCGGCGCGAACCCGGCGAATGCGTCCGGTCTGAGCAGTACGACGTCGGGCCCCGGAAATCGAATCGCGAGTTTCGGAAACTTCATCTACCTCGCGAACCCGACGGGACCGAACGGTTCGACGTCGACCTCGAGCCCGCCGTTCACGGGCGAACTCGACGTCTACAACGTCGGCGGACTCACCGGCATCTCGAATTCCGTCATGCCGGCGGTGATCAAGAATCCGAACTTCGCTCCCACGAGCGTCGTCGTCGGGGTGCAGGGTTCGGCGACGGGCGGTCCCGCACTCTCGACGACGAACGCCCTGCGTCGCATGTCCAACGTCATCCGCCGGCAACCGCACGTCCGCAAGCGCTGATCGCGGCGCCGATCGGCTCGTCGCCGCCATCGTGCGCGCGACCGTTTCGAGCACGGCGCTAACCGGTGATGAGCGACTCGGCGACGGGCTTTCGATGTCCCGCCTCGCCCGCGCAACGAGACGAGAACCTCGCTCGGACGTGACGCGCCGGCCGAGGTTCTCTTGCTGCGGCACGCGCGCATCGCGTCCGTCGTGCCGTCGTTCGGATTCCAAAGATACGTATGCGTTCCGAACGGTACCGCCGTCATCGCGTTCGCACGTCTCGCCGTTACGAGCCTCGGCTGCATTCCGACGTGCGTTCGCCCGTACGGAGCGAACCGTTGACGACGAGCGCCTCATGCATCTCCGTCTCGCGCGACTCCGATGCGCGAGATCGGACGCGCCTCGCGAGAACGTCCGGCGTCCCACGCCGAAAAGGGACGGATCCCGATGTCGAGCGCGACTCTCGCGATCGCGTTCGTAGCCGACCAGATACGAGATAGCGATCGAATCGACGGACCGATGATGAGCGCCGGATCGAAGAATGTTCGCGACGCCGCTGCCGCGATCGCGCTGCGCGGCCACCATCTCCTCGGCGACCGAAAGGCCCGCTTGTCTCACGTCGGCCCCGCCGGATATCGCTCTCGGCAGATCGGTGCCCGACGTCGAAAGATGCGCGCCTTCGCGGACGACGCGCGTCTTCGGCGATGACGCGGTATCGTCGCAGAACGAAAAAAAGAGCGCCGCCGTTCGGCGACGCCCTTTTCCTTCGTCGAGGATCGAAGAGACTAGCTACCGATGCACTTTGCAGCGGTCGTGACGGAGCTCGGCGCCGTGCCCGCGAGGCTCGAGAAGCCGGTCGTGGCGTTCGAGCTCGAGACCTGATCGATCGTGCTGATCTTGCCCGAGCCGTAGTTCGTCGTCGAGAAGAACATGGTCGGGAGGAGCTGCAGATCGGTCGCTTCGGTGCTGTTACCGGTCGAATGGAAGTCGAGGTTCGTCACGCCGAGGATGCCGTACGCCTTCGAGTTCGACTGATTCGGATTCGCGTAGGCGGCCGGGTTGACGAGGACGACGCAGCTGCCGGTCGTGCCGGTCAGCGCCGACGCGGTCGGAGCGGCACCGTACGTCGTCGGAGCGGCGACCTGTTCGTTCACGAGATAGTTGGACGCGCTGAGCGCACCGAGCGCCGAGGGAAGGCCCGAGAACGGGTCGCGGCCGTTGACCGTGAAGTAGTAGATTCCGGCGGAGGCGCTGAAGCTGCCGCTCGCTTTGGCGTTGGCGGCTTCCGTGTAACCGACGTCGCCCGCATTCGCGGCGATCGTCGAGACGACGGTCGGGTTACCGCTCACGCCGACGAACGACGCGGGTAGCGTGCCGACGGGATTCGTCGGACCCGGGAACGCGCCGACGTCGGTCGCGCTGCTGTACTTGAAGTTCTGCGAGACGCCGAACTTCGCCGACGTGCAGACGGTGTGCAGATGGTTCGAGAACGAGAACGTCGTGCCGCTTCCGTCCGAACGATAGACGAACTTGAGCGCGCGGCTCGGCAGCTTGGGCGAGAAGTCGGGAAGTTGATTCCAGTTCGTGTACGTACCGGCGGCGATCGCGCAGATCGAAGCATCGCTGATCGTGTGCGGCGTCGAGCCCGAGAGCTTGATGTCGGGGTTGTTGTAGAAAATCGCGACGGCGCCGGCGATCACCGGGATCTGAACGGCCTGGCCGCGGCCGGAGTGCGTGCTGACGTTCGTGAACTCGCTCTGGCTCAGAGGCGCGTCCGCACCCGTGAAGTCGGCGTACGTCGTCGTCGCGCTGAAACCGTTGGAGTCGGTCGCGGAGGCGCCCTTCGCGGGGCACGGATTGGCGGCCGAGACGGCCGTCGACGTCGACGTGTCGTACGACGCGAGAATCTTCTTCCCGAAGCCCGTACCGGTCTGACAATACGAGATCGTATCGGGCGTCGCGCTCGCCTTGTTGAGCGAGATGCTGTTCACGAAATACTGGAACGCGCTCCCCGTGTTCGTCGTCTTCGTCGTCTTGCCGGGAACGGTCGTCGAAAGCGCGGCGGCGGCGCCCTCGTAGGCGATCGCGGGCAGCGTCGCACCGCCGGCGAAAAGGTTCACGTTCGAGCTGGTCTTCGTGAAGCCGGGACGCGCTACGGCGGCTTCCGGACGCGCGACCGGGCGGGTCGGAGCAGCGCTCGCGAGCGCCGCCGTGGCGATGACCGAGCCGGCGACGAGCGCCGCGGCAGCGGTCCGCGCCTGAGCGGAGAGAACTCTTCTCATTTGATCCCCTACAGAAAGAAAGTACGGGACGTCGTCGACATCCCGAGCAAGTCTAGCAACGCCCCCTTTGAAAGGATACGGATTAGTCTCCCGATTAATCCGTATTTGTTACTGTTTTGTTAACCTTCGAAGCGATTCGAGCGATAGGAAAAACGGCGGCCGCCTTTCGACGGTCGCCGTTTCACGTGCGAACGAATCGCGATGCGACCGTTCGCGTACGAACGTCTAGCGCGAGAGCGGGAGGGCGAACAATTCGCCGTCTCCGTTGACGCCGCCGTTCGCGGTCGTTCCGTAGATGTTGCCGTCGAGCGGCGAGATCAGCAGCTGGCCGTTGGGCGTCTGACCGTCGTCGCCGGTGAACTGATGGAGGATCGTGAGCGTCGTGCCGTCGAGCTTGAAGATCGTTCCCGCACCGGCGGAACCGCCGAAGGCCGCCGAGCCGTAGAGCGACGAGCCCGACCATCCCGCGAGACGCGCGAGCGGCGTATTGCCCTTGGGGTTGAGGAAGGTCACCGGATCGACGGGGAACGTGTAGAGCAGCGTGAGGCTGCCGGCCGGCGTGACTTTGAAGATCGTCCCGGCGCCGGTCGACCCGCCGCCGCTGCCGGTGCCGAAGAGGTTACCGTTATCGTCGGTGATGAGTTCGCCGACCGGATTCGAACCCTCGGTCGCCGGAGCGAGCGTGTGAACGAGCGTGAACTTACCGCCCGTCGTGATGCCGTAGATCACGCCGCCGCCGAGCGAGCCGCCCTGATTCGTCGTGCCGAACATGCTGCTGTTGATCGATCTGCCGTTGAGCGAGATCGCGAGCCCCGATTCAGGAGAACCGCCGTCGTTGCCGCCCGTGAACGAGTACAGGGTCTTGAGCTTGCCGCCGGTCGAGATCTGGAAGACCGTGCCCGCGCCGTATTTACCGCCGCCGAGCGTCGTGCCGTAGAGATTGCCGTCGACGAAGAATAACAGACGGCCCGTCGGCTGTGCGCCGTCGCCCGCGCCGGTGAACGAATAGAGCGTCTTGAACGAGCCCTTGCTATTTTCGACCCATACGGTGCCGTTGCCGCTCGCGCCGCCGCCCTGCGTCGTGCCGTAGAAATTGCCGCCGAGATCGATGTTGCCGACCGAATTGAGCACGCCGCCGGCCGGCGAGATCCCGTCGGTTCCGTTGAACGAGTGGACGTTCGTCGTCGCGCCGGTACGGCCGTTTACTTCGAAGATCGATCCGTCGGACGCCGGGCCGCCCTCGGCGGTCACGCCGAAAATGTTGCTCTTGATATCTTCGATGAGCGAGCCGACGGGCATCAACCCGTCGGTTCCCGCGAACGAATGAATGATCGTGAACGCCGTAACAAGTTTGCGCGGTGCGCTCGAGGTGCTCGAGGTGCTCGAAGCGGTGGCCGGACGCGCGACGCCGGCGGCAGGACGGGCGGGAGCCGCAGAGGCAGTCCCGGCGGCGGTCGCAAACGCGACCGCGCACAAAGACGCAGCAACGCGAACGTTGAGCATAGAAATCTCTCCAAAACGTAAGTAGCGGCGCATCGTCAGGAGCGACCCGCCACGACCTAGCGTACTTGAGTTGCTTAAACAAACAAACGTATTAGTGCACGGACTAATACGTTTATGAGTTTACTTTCCCGCGGATGGCGCGATCGTTATTGATCCGTTAATGTTCGCGAACGATCGGGGCGCCTCCGGAGCGTTTATTTTTTCTCGATCAGCGAATCGACTCGAATGCGACCTTCGGCGAACGAGTACAACCGCGACGGCTCGCGCCCGATACGCTCGTAGAACGCGTCGATCTGGTCTTGCGAACCGTCGAAGCGCAACTCGCGTTCGTCGAAGAGATGTAACTGCAGCGCGATCTTCGTGAGTTCCGACCGGTTCTGCGCGTGCAATTTCGATTGCCACCACAGCGCGTCGTCGTCGATCTGGCGCTTCGAGATGGTGAAGAAATCGGCGATCACGCGAGAGGAGAAACCGTTCACGATTCCGAGCAAGACGCACATGCGTCGGCGAGATATGGCGCGCATCGGCATCTCTGTCATCTGAGCGATCATTGTGCGACGATTACTCCTCGAAGCCCGGAACTGTACGACGTCAGATCTCCGAAGATATACGTACCGGCGGCCGGCACCGTCAGCACTTGCGAGACGCATCCCGAAGCGACGTACCCCGTCGACCACTGACCCGTGGACGCGATCGACGTCCCCGTTTGGAACATGAGCGTCGACGCGAACGATTCCGAGGCCGGAAACGACGTGCCGACGATCGCGGCCGCGGAACGCGTCGCCGTATCGAAGTTGTAGAACTGCACCGTCGACCCGACGCTCACGCTGATCGGCGCCGCCACGATCGTCCCGGTTACGGCCGCACTGGCGTTGTCCGCGTATCCCGCGATCGCGCCGGGCGTGCTCGTACCGGCGGCGATCTGCGAGCTCATGAGGATCGTGACGCTCGCCGAAGGCGTGCTCCCGTTCGAACACGAGGTCGACGACGACGAGGGCGCAGACGAGGGTGCCGGCGTCGCACCGCCGGACGTGCCGACCGGCGTCGCGGTGTAGTACGGGCTCAGATGCGCGTCGAGCGAACTGCAGCCGGCGAGGACGGCGCTCGCGCCGAGAGCCGCGAAGAATCGGCGAATCATGGAGTGATACTCACGGGGATCTGCATGGTAGCGGTCGTTCCGTCGGAGCGCGTCGCCGTCAGCGTGAGGTTGACCGACGATTGCGCCGCCGGCGCGCCGAGCGTGTTGAACGGATATTGCGCCTGCCACTGGCCGGCGCCCACTTGCGAGAGTTGCGTCAGCGTACCGCCCTGATAGCCGACCGAGACCTTCTGCACGTTACTCGACGTGATGACCGAGATCGAGACGGGCGTGTTGTTGCGCAGCACCGTCGGCGAAAACGTCACGTAGTAGATCTGAACCGCATCGCTCGGGCCTGCGAAGTTGTTCGTCGGCGACGCTCCGTACGTGAACGTGTTCGCGTTCGCGAATGCCGACGGCGTCGGTGCGGGCGAAGGCGAGCCGAAGATACCCGCCGGCGCTCCGAGACTCGACGGCGTCGAGATCGACGACGGCGTTCCGACCGGCGATTGCCCCCCACCCGCTTGGGCGCGGCTGAGGATTCCGGGCACGTTCGACGGGCCGCCGTTCTGCACCGGAGCCGGAGCCGGAGTCGGTGCCGGCGTCGGCGCCGGGCGGCCGAGCGGGACGACGGGCGCCGGCTGCGGATCGATCGCCGTGTAGGTCGGAGCGGCGGCCGGCGTCGTCGCCGCGGCTCCGAAGCGCGACGCTCTCGACGCGCGGGTCCGCGGTCGGCTCGCCGTCGCCTGCGGCAGGACGGTCGTGGGCGCCAGCGTCGGAAGCTCTTGCGGCCGCGGCGGCTGCAGCGTGAAGCGCGACGGCAACGCGGCCGATTGCCCCGGCGCGACGATATGCGGCGTCACCGTGATGATGAGCTCGTTGCGCTGCTTGTTGATCGTCGTGTCGCGGAAGACTTTTCCGACGAGCGGCAGGTCGCCGAGCAGCGGGATCTTCGTCTCGTTCTTCGTCGTGCTGTCCTCGATCAATCCGCCAATGACGAGCGTCTGATCCGCCTTCATCGCGACGGTCGTCTCGGTGTCGCGCGTCGAGATCTGCGGAACGCCGTTCGTCGTCCCCGAAAGACTATTGACGACCGGGTGCAGCATGACGGTGATGAAATCTTCGGCGTTGATGACGGGGGTGATGTCGAGCGCGACGCCGGTCTGGAAGGTCTGCAGCTGCGTCGTCGCGCTGACGCCGGTCGAGCCGCCGGTCGTCGTGAGGATCGCGATGTTCTCGCCCGCCCGGATCGTCGCCGTGCGGCCGGAGATCGTCGAGATGCGCGGATTCGCGAGGATGCGCGCGCTGCCGTTCGACACGAGCAGATTCAATTGTGCCGTGAACGTGAACGGCGTGCGCGCGAGCGATTGCAGGCCCTGCAGCGGCGGCGTGACGCCGCTGCCGTTGGTCGCGATGGCCGGCATGACTTCCGTGTAGACGGTCGAGAGCACCGGATTGTCGCCGAGCGAGAAGCCGAGATTCTTCGCGACGCTCTCGTCGACTTCGAGGATCTCCGTATCGAGGACGACGAGCTTCTGCGCCACGTCGAGCTGCGCGATCACTTGCTTCGCGAGCGTGATGCTGGCTTCGCTGCCGGTGAGGATCAGCTGCGAGGGATTGTTCGGCACGACCGTGATGTGCAGATCGGGTGCGGCACCCTGGAGCGCTTGCTGGACGCTCGCCGCGAGATCGGTCGACGTCGTCGATTGACCGCCCTGGCCGAGACCGGGTGCCGCGGCGCGCAAGGTGATCACCTCGGCGACGGTTCCGTTCGCCGACGTGATCAAACCGCCGGCCGTACCGGGTTGCGAGACCGGGATGCCGCCGATGCTCGCGAGCGAAGCGGAGCGGACCGACGGCCCCACGTCCAGCTGCGCGACCGCATCGGCGATGCGCTGGTGCTCGGCCGTGGTGGCGAGCGCGCTGAACGCGTTGAGATCGGCATCGACGGTCACGCCGACGTTCGGAAGCGTCTTCGTGATGAGCGCGGCGACCGATGCCGCGTCGACCGCCTTCAACCGGTACACCTGCGTGTAGCGGATCGTCGGCGCGGGCAGGTCGAGCTGCGCCGCCAGCCCCTTCGCTTGCGCGACGGCGTCTTGCGGACCGCTGAGGACGACCGACTGACCCGAGACTTGCGCGCGCACGTTCGGGACCATCGCCCCGACCGCACGCGCGACGTCCGCGGGCCGTGCCGAACCGATCGCGATCGAATCGTCCGAACGGACGGGCGTTGCGGACGGTGCCGGAACCGCACCGTCGATATTCGAGACGATCGTCTGCATCTCCGAGAGCTGCTGCGCGGTCGCGACGGCGACGATCGTCTTATTCGGCGCGAGCTCGACGCGCGCGCTCGGGTAGATGTGCCGCAGCGTCGCGACGATCTTCGCCGGGTCGACCGAATGGACCGGGAACGCCTGCGTACTCGTGAGGCCGGGCCCCTTCGCATCGAGCGCGTCGAACGTCGAGCGGATGGAATCCGCGTTCTTCTTCGGCGCGAAGACGACGACGGAGCCGGTCCGGTCGTCCGTGCGCACGCGCGAGCTCGGGAAGATCTCCGTGACGAGCTGCGCGGCCCGCGCGGGGGAGAGCACGCGCGGCTTGAGGACGATCGGGTCGCCGTCGTCGGCGGCTGCGACGGCACGTCGCGCGACGGGCGGCGCGGCGGAGACGACGATCGCATCGCCCGTGACCCGAAAGCGCAGCGACGGCGGGACGACGTCCGCCAGCGCCTGGGTGACCGTCACGTCGTCGTCGTCGATCGTGACGCGCGTCCCGGCCGTCTCCATGACGACCGCGCGCAGTCCGAATCGCTTCGCGATTCGAGCGACGGCGTCGGCGAAGGGCACGCGCGAGAAATGAAACGATGCGCGCTCCGTCTTTGCGGCTCCCGAAGACCAGTCGCTCGCGCAGCACGAAATCGCCACAATCGAAACGATTGCGAAACGACGCCAACCGCGAAGGCCGGATGCCTTCCAAGACATAGCACCGAGCTTATCGCATCGAGATGCCGAAAAGAAGGCTAGGATAGCCTGGACAAGGCGCGACATTAAGTTCTCTTAACGGCCGCTTATGGGAAACATTCAGTACCGTACCTCACGGCGCATACTCAGGCGACGGAACGCGCCGGACGACTCATCCATATCAAGTGCGTACGGCCGGCGCCGGCGGACGGCGCCGCCGACCGTGCGCACCGATTCGAAGAGCCCGCGAACGAATCGCCGTCACCCGTTTCGGCCGCCCGATTCGCCGAACGCGAAGAAGACCACGTGAGGAGGGGTCGTCGGCGGACCGTCGCGATACGGGCATGGAACGCTGTATCGGACGCGACGTTCTCTTTCTTATCGGCGTCGTTTTCGCGTTCCTGAAGTCGGCGCTACGCGTCGGGTCGCTCGCGTCGATCGGATCGTTCGCATTCGGCCGTATCGCGGACGATCCGCACGCACGCCGGCGGCTGCGACGGGCTCGTCATCCGCCGCGGCGGCAACCGCGTCGGCGTTCTCGCCGCAGACGCGCCGACTCGAAGCGTTTCGCTCCGGCTTTGCGAACGACGGAGACCGTGCGCCGCCGAGTACCTACGGCTCGGGCCGCCGGGCGCGGACGCCGTTGCCCGAAGCCGATCGATCGCGATCCCGACGAGGCTACGCACGACGCCTCGTGCGAGGCGAAGGACGTGGACCGCGTCGCCGCGTGCGGCGGGCCCGGACGGAAGTTTATTGTCTCAATGGGAGGTGATAGTTCTTCACAAGGCCGTCTCGGACGGCGCACAGTAGAGCGTACGACGGAGGCTCTCATGACTTCTCAGCTAGATGCGAAACCTGCGGCGACGCCCGTGACCGTGTGCGAATGCGGCGGCGGCAGGACGTGTGACTGGATCAGTCACGGCAATCCGGCGGGCCCGTGCGCCAACATCGTCTTTCACAATCGCCGCACGCCCGAACCCGAGCGGCGGCCCGGCGAACCGGCCTACTGCGCCTCGTGTTCGTTCATCCGCAGCGCGCGTTCGAAAGGCCCGATCTCGGCTCGCTACTCGATCGGCAAGGACGCGAGCTCGGCGCTCTTGGACATGCTCGCCTCGCGCGACTGACCGAGGGCCCGCGCTCTCCCCGGGTATAGCGAGCGACGGATCGGCGCGACGAGCGCCGGTTCGTTGCATGTCTGCGGGAGAAGCGTTTGTCGTCTACCATTTTGCCGGGGAAGCCGTATCCACAGGGGGCGACGTGGGACGGATCGGGCGTGAATTTCGCGCTCTATTCCGAAGACGCGACGAAGGTCGAGTTGTGTCTCTTCACGTCGCCCGACGACCGGTCGCCCGCGATCGTCGCGCTTCCGGAGCGGACCGCGCACGTGTGGCACGGCTACCTGCCGGGCCTTTCGGCCGGGCAGCTGTACGGCTATCGCGTGCACGGCCCGTACGAGCCCGAGAACGGCCTGCGCTTCAATCCCGCGAAGCTGCTCATCGATCCGTACGCGGTCGCGATCAGCGGATCCGTCGATTGGAACGCACCCGTCTTTCCGTACGTCATCGGCGACGGCGGCGACGAAGATCGCACGATCGATACGGCCGACGACGCGTTCGGGATGCCGAAGTGCATCGTCGGCAATCCGCACTTCGATTGGGAAGGCGATCGCGCGCCGAAGACCGTGCTCAGCGACGCGGTCATCTACGAAGTCCACGTCAAGGGATTCACGGAGCAGCATCCGGACGTGCCCGAGAATCTGCGCGGGACGTATCTCGGGCTCGTCGCGCCGGCCGCGCTCGCGCATCTCAAACGCCTCGGCGTGACGACGATCGAGCTCTTGCCGGTCCACGAATTCCTCGACGACAACAGTCTGATCGAAAAAGGCCTGCGCAACTACTGGGGCTACAACACGACGAACTTCTTCTCGCCGGCCGCGCGCTACGCGTCGAGCGATAACGGCGCGCAGGTCGCCGAGTTCAAGACGATGGTGAAGACGCTCCACCGCGAAGGCATCGAAGTCATCCTCGACGTGGTCTACAATCACACGTCGGAAGGCAATCACATGGGGCCGATGCTGAGCTTCAAAGGCATCGACAACCGCGCCTACTATCGCCTCGTCGAGGGCGACGCGCGCCATTACATGGATTACACGGGCACCGGCAATACGCTCAACGTCCAGCATCCTCAAACGCTCAAGCTCGTGATGGACAGCCTTCGGTACTGGGTCACGGAGATGCACGTCGACGGCTTCCGTTTCGATCTCGCGGCCACGCTCGCGCGCGAGGAGAAAGACGTCAGCAAACTCTCGGCGTTCTTCGACATCATCAATCAGGATCCGATCATCTCGCGCGTCAAACTGATCGCGGAGCCCTGGGACGTCGGCGACGGCGGCTATCAGGTCGGAAACTTTCCGGTCCTGTGGGCCGAGTGGAACGGCAAGTATCGCGATACGGTACGAAAGTTCTGGAAGAGCGACGAAGGCCAGCTCGCCGACTTCGCGTACCGCCTGACGGGTTCGAGCGATCTCTACGAGCTCGACGGCCGCAGGCCGTCCGCGAGCATCAACTTCATCGTCGCGCACGACGGCTTCACGCTGAGCGACCTCGTCAGTTACAACGAGAAACACAACGAGGCCAACGGCGAGGACAACAACGACGGCTCGAGCAGCAACGATTCGTGGAATCTCGGCGCCGAGGGCCCGACGGACGATCCCGGGATCGTGGAGCTGCGCGAGCGTCAGAAGCGGAACTTCCTCGCGACGCTGCTCTTCTCGCAGGGCGTGCCGATGATCTGCGGCGGCGACGAGCTCTCGCGGACGCAGAACGGCAACAACAACGCGTACTGCCAGGACGATCCGATCAGCTGGTACGATTGGAACCTCGGCGAGCGCGAGCAGAGCCTCATCGAATACACGTCGCAGCTCGTCGCGTTCCGCCGCGCGCACCCGAACCTGCACCGGCGGAAATTCTTCATGGACCGGGCGATCCGCGGCGGCGAGGCGCAAGATACGATCTGGCTCAACAGCGACGGCAATCCGATGTCGGACGACGCGTGGGGCCAGCCGTGGGTGAAGACGCTCGGGCTCTTCCTTAACGGCCGTACGATCGGGGACGTCGATCAGAACGGCACGCCCGTCGTCGACGACAGCTTTCTGCTCCTGTTGAATTGCCACGTCGACTACGTCGAATTCGTGCTGCCGCAGATCGAAGGCATCGCCGGCTGGCACGTCTGTTTCGACACGCGCCATACGACGGTCGACGGCGCGACGGCCCTCGATCCCGGATCGTCGTTCGGGCTCGACCGTCAGACGCTCGTGCTCATGCGCGGGCGGCGGCCGGACTAGGCCGCCGGAGCCCGTTTTCACGCGGCACTCGCGCGCCGCGGTAGCTTTCGCCTCCGGCAGGGTCGGAAAACTCTGCGACGCAAAGTTACGGCGATGGAGGTCCGGCGGGCTCTTGCCGATCTAGCCGAAGTGCGCGGCCGTCTCGCGACCGT
>CAZZZK010000021.1:0-12829 GCA_964658555.1 Vulcanimicrobiota bacterium
ATCGCGCAGGAAGAGATAGATGACCGCGACGGCGATCGCGGCGCCGATGAAGATCGCGTCGCGCAGCGACGTCTGCGACGCGACGATGAGCGAGGTCTGATCCCAGAACTGCTCGACCGCGACGTCGGCCGGCAGCCGGCGCTCGATCGCGCCGAGCCGGTCTCGAAATCGCCGCGCGAGGACGACCGTATCGGCGCCGTTGCTCGGGTAGGCGTTGATCGAGACCGCCGGCCGCGCGCCGAACGAGACGCCGTCGGTCTGCGGCGCGACGCCGAGCGCGACCGTTCCGAGCGAGGCGATCGGGATCGCGGAACCGTTGCGGCCCGCAACGCCGATCCGCCCGATCGACGCGACGCCCGAGAGCGACGAATCGAGAACGACGGCGTACTGTTGCGCGTAGGCGTTCTGCAGGCCGACCGCGCGGACGGTGTTCGCATCGGCGATCGCGCGCGCGACGTCGGCCGCACCGATGCCGCTCGCCGCGAGTTTCGCCGCGTCGAGATCGACGTGGATCTCCTCGGCCGGCCCGCCGGAGACCAGCAGCCGCCCGAGGCCGGAGAGCCCGAAGAGCCGCGGCTCGACGTCCCGGATCGCGAGCTCGCGCGTCACGGCGGTCGAGAGCGTCGCCGGAACGAGCGCGTACGACAGGATCGGTTCGCTGTTCGGCGTGACGACGAGCGAGACGATGCGCGTGACGTCGGGGAGCGATGAGCGCAGTTGAGCGATGCGTTCCGAGACGAGCTGTGCGTCGACGCGCGGCGACGTTTGCGGATCGAAATCGACGACGAGATCGGCCGAACCCTGGCTCGCGGTCGATCTGACCGTCGACACGCCCGGAAGCTGCTGGACGGCCGTCTCGAGCGGGATCGCGATCGCCGTGCGCACGCGGTCGGGCGGCAGATCGCCCGCCTCCGCGACGATCTCGACGCGCGAGAACGTCATGTTCGGAAAGATGCTCTGCGGCGTTACGAGATACGCGCGAATGCCGAGAGCGGTGAGCACGAGCGTGAGGAAGAGGAACACTTTCGCGTTGTCGAGCGCGAACCGGGCGGCGTTCAAAACTCCGCGATGGTACTACGCTCCGGTCGAGAAATCGTGAGGGAGAGCTGCGGCGGCTGCGCGGGCAGCCACACGCGAAACGCGCTCCCGCGGCCGGGAGCGCTCTCGACCGAGACGCTACCGCCGTGGCGCAGGACGAGCGCGCGAACGATCGCGAGGCCGAGGCCGCTGCCGCCGTCGGACTCGCGCGCGGAATCGCCGCGCCAGAAGCGATCGAACACGCGCGGCACGTCGTCGCCCGCGATGCCGACGCCCGTATCGCGCACGACGACCGCCGTCCCGCCGTGCTGCTGCGTCGCGTGCACCGTCACCGCCCCGCCGCGAGGCGTGAAGCGCAGCGCGTTGTCGATGAGGTTGCCGAAGATGCGGTCGATCTCGCTCGGATCGCCGAAGACGCGGCCGTACCCGCCCGCGGCGGCGGAGAGCGCGATGCCGCCCTCGTGCGCGACGCTCGCGCGTTCCGCCACGAGCGCGTCGATCCGGCTCTCGAGCGCGATCGCGAAGAGCTCGCGTTCGAGCGGTTTGCCGGCGCGCGCGATCAGCAGCAGATCGTCGACCGTGCGCGTCATGCTCTGCGCCGTCGACGCGATCGCGCGCAGGCGTCGCGCGTGATCGGCCGTCATCTCGGCGGGATCGCGCAGGCTCGCATCCGCGTTACTCTGCAGCGCGGCGAGCGGGCCGCGCAATTCGTGGGCGGCGTCGGCCGTGAAATCCTGAAGCGTGCGCATCGTCGCGACGATCCGCGCGATCGCCTGCGCGGCGAGGCGTCGGCCGCCGAACCCCGCGACGATCAGCGCGAGAACGAAGCCCGCGGCGAGCCCCGCGTCGAGCCGCAGCAGATCGGCGCGATCGCGTTCGAGCGAGATCGCGACCGTCACCGTTCCGAGCGACCCGGATTCCGACTGCGCGCGGACGGGGACGCCGAGCGCCGCGAAGCCCTCGCTCGCGAGCAGCCCGCCTCGCCGGTCCCGCCACGCGATACGCTCCGTGCGCGGATCGGCGACCGGCGCGCCGTCGATATCGACCTTCGGTTTCCCATGCCGGAGCTCGAACGCGGCGCTGCCTACGGCGAGCAGGCCCGCGAGCCGCCCACGCTGATCGCGGTCCGCCGCCACGGCGAACGCGGCGTGCACGACGAGCGCGAACACGAGCAGCACCGCGGCGAACGCGATGAGGTACGCGCGCCCGAGACGCCGTTCGAGCGCGCGTATCTCGCCCGAGGCCGCGCTCACGCGAGTTCCGCGAGGCGATAGCCGTTGCCGTAGACGGTTTCGATCGGATCGTACGGACAGCCGGCGCGCTGCAGCTTGCGCCGGATGTTCGTCACGTGCGTCTTGATCGATTCGTCGGAGACGGCGCGATCGAGCGTCGCGATCTTCTCGACGAGCATCGTGCGCGAGAAGACGCGGGCGGGATTGCGCATCAGCGCCTCGAGCAGCGCGAACTCCGAGCGCGTCAGCGCGACGACGCGTTCGCCGAAGCGGACGCGAAAATCGTTCGTATCGAGCGTTATGGCGCCGCTCGAAAGCGTGTCGTCGCGCAGCGGCGCGTGCCGCCGTCGCACCGCGCGAAGGCGCGCCGAGAGCTCTTCGAGCGCGAGCGGTTTCACGAGATAGTCGTCGGCGCCGGCGTCGAGGCCCGAGACCTTGTCCTCGGTCGAATCGCGCGCGGTCAGCATGAGGATCATCGCGTCGCATTGCTCGCGGCGCAGCCGGCGGCAGATGTCGATGCCGCTCGCCCCGGGCAGCATCACGTCGAGCAGGATCGCGTCGTAGATGCCGGTCTGCGCGTACGCGAGCCCGGCGGTCCCGTCGTGCACGACGTCGACGACGTGGCGCTGCCGCCGCAGGTCGTCCGCGACGGGAGCGGCGATGCGGCGATCGTCCTCGACGATGAGGATCCGCATCAGTACCAGCCGTCCGCGAGCGTCGCGAGGGCTTCGACCGTCGCGGTGAATCGCGCGAGGCTCGGTCCGTACGGCGCGAGCGCCGCGTGGATCGCGCCGTGAAACGCGGCGATTCGCGCGCGCTTCGCCGCGACGAGCGCTTCGCGCGCCTCGTCGCCGAGCAGCGGTACGAGCCGGCCGTTCGCCTCGTCGCGGAAACGCGCGACGCGCGCGCGCGCCCGGTCGCCGAGATCGGCGAGCCGGACGATGTCGACGTGCGTCAGGCCGTCCGCCGGCGGCGGCGCCACGTCGAGCACGTCGAAGTGCGGCGCCGGGCGGCCGGCACGCGCGAACATCGCGCCGGCTTCTTCGGCGGCCGCAGCGCGCAGCGTCCGGACGCTCGCGCGAAACGTCTCGGTCAGCTCGGCCGCCTCGCGTGCGGCGCGCTTCGGCAGCACGCGGGCGAAGGTTTCGCGGTAGCGGGCGTCCGCGGCGTCGCACGCGGCCTCGGCCGCATCGAAGATCCGGGCCGGCAGCGTCGACGCGACGGCCGTGTCCTGGCGCACGGCGAGTGCGGTACGCAGGCAGGGCGCGAGCGCCGGCGGTCGCTGATCGGTGAGCACGCGCACGCCTTCGCTGCGGGAGCGGCCGCGTCTTGGAAGCCCGTCGCTCACAGCCGCGTGCGCCCGGTCGCGCGGGCTTCGGCACGGACCGATACCAATCACATCGGCCCGTACGGTCCGAGCTTTCGGAGCTGGAGGTTTTCCGTGTTCGCGTTTCGCTTTATCGCTCTCGCCGCAGCCTTCACGCTCGTCCCGCTCTGTGCGGCGCCCGCCTTCGCGGACGAGAGCGCGCACGCGAGCGCGTCGGCCCCCGCCGACGAATATTTCGGACCGCTGCACCTTAGCGTGCTCGGCATCGCGAACACGCTGCGCACCGCGACGGAACGCGAGCGGGCGAACGCCGCGGGCGACGCGTTCGCGGCGATCGCGACGGTCGAACGATCGGTGCGCGATTGGGAGAATCAGTATCCGCGCGACCCGTGGCTCGCGCGCAGTATCCTCGCGCTGCGCTCGGCGTATGCGGCGTCGACCGACGCCGCGGCGAGCGCGAAAGTCGCGGCGATCGGGACGTGGCTCGTCGCGCGCTATCCCGGGACCGCCGAAGCGGACGCCGTCCTCGCGCAGGAAGCGCCGCCGCGCGTCGTCGATCCCGTCGAAGCGCTCTTCGTCGCGCCGGCCGCGGCGCCGGCACCCGCGCGCGCGTGCCCGTCCTACGCGACGTGCCGGTGACCGCCGTCTGATCGTTTCGCCGGGCGACCGGCGATTCGCGTTGCGAGCGGGAACGACGCAGCGTGCGGCCGCGAGTGACGATCACGAATCGAATCGACGACGAGACGCTCGCGGCCTTCGCGGGACGGTTCGAGCTCGTCGCCAACCGGTCGGACGCGCCGTGGCCGCGCGACGTGTGGGAACGCAACGTCGCAGGGGCGGACGCGCTCGTCGCGTTCATGCCCGATGCGATCGGCGAGACGGAGCTGCGGGCCGCACCGGATCTCCGCATGATCTCGTGCGCGCTGCGCGGCTTCGATAACTTCGATGTCGCCGCGTGTACGCGGCACGGCGTGCTCGTCACGATCGTCGAGGATCTGCTGACGGTGCCGGGCGCGGAGCTCGCGATCGGGCTCGCCATCGCCGCCGCGCGTAACGTCGCCGCGGGCGATGCCGTCGTGCGCGGCGGCTCGTTCGCGGGCTGGCGTCCGCTGCTGTACGGCGGCGGTATCGCGGGCGCGAACGTCGCGCTCGTCGGCTGCGGGGCGATCGGCCGCGCGATCGCGGCGCGGCTGCGCGGCTGGGACGCGCGTCTGGGCTATTGGGATCGCGCGCCGCTTTCGGCCGCGAGCGAGGCGGAGCTGGGGCTGACGTTTCGCGACCTCGACGAGCTGCTCGCGGTGGCGGACGTCGTCTTCCTCGCGCTCCCGCTCTCCGCGCAAACCCGCGGCCTCGTCGACGCGGCGCGACTCGCGCGGATGCGTCCGGGGTGCGTGCTCGTGAACATCGCGCGCGGGTCGCTCGTCGACGAGCGGGCCGTCGCGAACGCGCTCGCGCGCGGGACGCTCGGGGCGTATGCGGCGGACGTCTTCGCGATGGAAGATTGGGCGCTCGCGGACCGGCCGCGCGAGATCCCGCCCGAGCTCCTCGCCGCGCCGCGCACGCTCTTCACGCCGCATCTCGGTTCCGCCGTGACCGCCGTCCGCGCGGCGATCGGCCGCGCCGCGCTCGAGAACGTCGCGACGTTCTTCGCGGGCGGCGTGCCGCCGGGCGCCCTCAACCCGGAGGTCTCGGACGCGCGGAGGCGCGACTCGCGAGCTCAAGAATGAGCGCCGTATGAACGATGCCGCGCGCACGACCGTCCGAGACTATTACGCCGCTTTCAACGCGGGCGACATGGCCGCGTTCCTCGCGCTCGTGACGGACGACGTCGTCCACGACGTCAATCAGGGCGGCCGCGAGGTCGGGAAAGAGCGATTCGCGGCGTTCATGGAGCGCATGAACGCGAGCTACCGCGAGCGGCTCGAAGAGATCCGCATCTTCACGGACGACGCGGGCGATCGCGCGGCCGCGGAATTCGTCGTTCACGGCACCTATCTCGCCGCGGACGAAGGGATGCCGCCGGCCCACGGGCAGCGGTATACGCTGCCCGCGGGCGCCTTCTTCGAGCTTCGCGACGGACGCGTCGCGCGGATTACGAATTACTACAATCTCCAAGAGTGGCTCGCGCAAGTCGGCGGTTGATGGCCGCGGAAACCGGCTTCGAGATCGAGGCGGTCCGCGGCGCCGCGATCGCCGCGTACGTGCCGGAGATCGCGCGCCTGCGGACGCAGATCTTTCGCGCGTTTCCCTATCTCTACGACGGCGACGACGCGTACGAACGCACGTACCTGCAGACGTACGTCGACGCGGCGCGGAGCGTCGCGATCGTCGCGCGCGCGGCCGGGCGCGTCGTCGGCGTCTCGACGGGGATCCCGCTCGCCGCCGAAACGGCCGAGTTTCGCGCGCCGTTCGAGGCGGCGGATATCGACGTGCGGCGCGTCTTCTACTGCGGCGAATCGGTGCTCGAACCGGCCTACCGCGGGCGCGGCATCTACAATCGCTTCTTCGCCGGCCGCGAAGCGCACGCGCGATCGCTCGGCGGCTTTACGACGAGCGCGTTCTGCGCCGTGCGTCGCCCGGCGGACGATCCGCGGCGGCCGCCCGGCTACGTGCCGCTCGACGCCGTGTGGCGCCGCTTCGGATACGCCGAGCGCCCGGATCTCGTCGCACGATACGCGTGGAAGGACGTCGGCGACGCGGCGGAGACCGAGAAGCCCATGACGTTCTGGCTCAAAGAGCTCGCGTGACGGACGGCCGGATCGTCCGCGTCGCGGCGGCGCAGTACGACATCTCGTTCCTCGGCGAGTGGCCGGCATACGAACGGAAGATCGAGCGGTGGTTCGACGATGCCGCGGCGTCCGGCGCGCGGCTGCTGCTCTTCCCCGAGTATTTCAGCATGGAGCTCGCGTCGCTCTTCGCGCCGGAGATCTACGGTTCGCTCTCGCGTCAACTCGACGCGCTGCAAGACGTGCTGCCCGACTTTCTCGCGCTCTTCGAGCGGCTCGCGATGCGGCACGGCGTCGTCGCGGTCGCGGGCTCGTATCCCGTACGCGACGGAGCGGTCTTTCGCAACCGCTCGTACCTCGTCCGCCCGGACGGTTCGCGCGCGTGGCAAGACAAACTCATGATGACGCGCTTCGAGAACGAACGCTGGTCGATCTCGGCCGGCGAGTCGAACGAGACGTTCGAGACGCCGGTCGGGCGGATCGGCATCGACGTCTGCTACGACGTCGAGTTCCCGCTCATCGCGCGCGCGCAAGTCGAGGCGGGCGCGGAGATCCTGCTCGCGCCGAGCTGCACCGACACGCTCGCGGGCTATCACCGGGTGCGCATCGGCGCGCAGGCGCGCGCGCTCGAGAATCAATGCTACGTCGTTCACGCGTCGACCGTCGGCACCGCACCGTGGTCCGAGGCCGTCGACGTCAACGTCGGCGCGGCGGGCGTCTACACGCCGGCCGACTACGGCTGCCCGCCCGACGGCGTGCTCGCGTGCGGAACGCTCGACGAACCCGGCTGGGTCTTCGCCGACCTCGACCTCGCCGCGAGCGCCCGCGTCAGAACCGAAGGTCAGGTCTTCAACCACCGCGACTGGCCGAAGCAACCCCGCTCCCCGCTTCGAGCCTAAGCCCCGCATCGATCACGGCGCATCGCAGCACATGCCTACGAAGACGCCGGGGCGCGCCCGGGCTCAGCGGGCGCGTTTTTTCTTGTCGAGGAGCTGCCAGATCATCGGGGTGAAGATGATCTGCATCGCGAGGCCCATCTTGCCGCCCGGGCAGACGATGGTATTCGGGCGCGACATGAACGAATCGTGGAGCATCGAGAGCAGATACGGGAAGTCGATCCCCTTCGCCGATGCGAAGCGGATCACGAGCATGCTCTCGTCGGGCGTCGGGATCGTGCGTGCGATGAACGGGTTCGACGTGTCGACGATCGGGACGCGCTGGAAGTTGATGTCCGTGCGCGAGAACTGCGGGCAGATGTAGTTCACGTAATCGGGCATGCGGCGCAGGATCGTATCGACGATCGCTTCCTGCGAATGGCCGCGGGCGTTCTTATCGCGATGGAGTTTCTGGATCCATTCGAGATTGATCGTCGGAACGACGCCGACGAGCAGATCGGCGTATTTCGCGACGTCGACCTCTTCCGTCATGACCGCGCCGTGGAGACCCTCGTAGAAGAGCAGATCGGTCCCGGGCGGGATGTCTTCCCACGGCGTGAAGGTCCCGGGCTCCTGACCGTACGGAGCGGCTTCCTGCGTATCGTGGAGGTAGCGGCGCGTCTTCGCGGTCCCGCTCTCGCCGTAGACGCGAAAGAGCGCCTCGAGCTCGGGAAACAGATTGCCGTCGGGCCCGAAGTGGCTGAAGATCCGGCCCGCGTTCTGCGTCTCGTCCATCTTTTCGCGCATCTCGGTGCGGTCGTACCGATGAAAGGCGTCGCCTTCGATCACCGCCGGCGTCACGTGTTCGCGGCGGAAGATCTGTTGGAACGTCGACTTGACGGTCGTCGTACCGGCACCCGAGGAACCGGTGATCGCGACGATCGGATATTTGGCAGACATGTCTTTCCTTCGTCAGGTGGTACGGTAGAGGGAGCGTACGTTGAAGAGCGGCGTCTTGAGGACGAGCTCTTCGCCGCTATCGTACGTCTCGTGATACGCGACGAGGCGCTCGACTTCGTTACGCGATCCGAGGATCGCGGGCGTCCGCTGATCGAGGCTCGTCGGAACGAGATCGAGGATCCGCTCCCGGCCGGTCGACGCCGCGCCGCCCGCCTGTTCGATGATCATCGCCATCGGATTCGCTTCGCAGAGCAGGTTGAGGATCGCCGTGTCTTCGGAGCGTTCGTTTTCGAAGCTGCTCGGTGCGATGAGCATGCCGCCGCGCACGAGGATGCGGTGCATCTCGGCGACGAGCGAATCGACCCAGCGCATCGTGTAATCGACGCCGCGGTCGCCGGCCTTCCCGGCGACGCACTCTTCGACGTAGTGGCTGATCGGCGGCTCCCAGAAGCGCTGCCGCGAATTGTCGATCGCGAATTCGCGCGTGTCTTCGGCGATCTGCATGTTCGGATGGGTGAGCGTGTAGGCGCCGATCTCGCGATCGAGCGTGAAGCCGTTCACGCCGTCGCCGAGCGTCAGGACGATCGTCGCGGTCGGGCCGTAGAGCGCGAAGCCGGCGGCGACCTGCTGCGAGCCCGGCTGGAGAAAATCTTCGGGCGCGGGGTCGGCGACGCCGTGCGGCGCGCGCAGCACCGCGAAGATCGTGCCGACCGTCACGTTGACGTCGAGATTGCGCGATCCGTCGAGCGCGTCGAAGACGAGCAGGAATCGCCCGTGCGGATAGGCGTTGGGGATCGTCGTCGGCGTCGTGCTGCCCTTGCTCAGCATCCCCGCGAGCTGGCCGCCCCACTGGCATTCGCGCTGGACGATCTCGCTCGCGTTGAGTCCGGTCGCGAGGCCCGTCGCGGCATCGAGCGCTCCGCGCGAGACGGCGGACGCGATGAACTTACACGCCGTCTGAATGTCGTTCAACAACGCGGCGAGGTCGGCGTCGTGACCCGCGGAGCCGCGCTCCTCCTCGATGATGAACTTGCTAAACGTCGTACGGCGGTTCGGCATCGCACCTCCATTGGGGGGACGCGCGCGACGAACGAACGCGTGGAAAGGGGGCGGTTTTCGGGTCGCTCCGTTTTTACGACGTTACGCGTACCGACCTTCCGAACGGGCTCACAGCCGCCGAGCGTGAAACAAAGGCGTCGCGGTGTCCGTCACGCCATAGGTATTGTCGGTAGGAGAGTTTTTCGTGCACTTGAGGGCAGCCGGTCTCGCAGCGTCGCGGTCCGTCGTGGCAGCTGCGATCGCGGCGTCGGTCGCGAGCGGTTGCGCTCAGCAAAAGGCGGCGGGGCCGGGCGGACCGCCCCCGCTCAGCGTCTCCACGGGCAACGTCGTACGGGGCGATATCTCGACGTACGCGACGTTCGACGGCCAGATATCGCCGCTCCGGCAATCGATTCTCAGCACGGCGCAATCGGGGACGGTCGCGCGGATCAACGCGACCGAAGGCGATTTCGTCAAGGCCGGTCAGGTGCTCGCCACGCTCGATACGTCGCAGCTCGAAGCGCAGTTGCGCGCGAATCGGGCGACGGTCGCGCAGGATCTCGCGAAACTCGGCGGATCCGACGTGCAGGCGCCCATCAACGCGCAGCAATACGCCTCCGCCGTCTCGACCGCGCAACAGAATCTCGTCGCCGCGCAGAACACCGTGCAGAGCGATCGTGCGCAAGTCGCGAACGCGAAGCTCGCGTTCGAGGGCGACCGCCAACTCGTCACGCAAGGCTACGTCGCATCTACGACCTACGAGCAGGCGCGATCGACCTACGTCGCCGCGGTCAAGGCGCTGCAGAGCGCGGAGCAGTCGGTCGTCGCCTACCGCTCCGCCCTTCAGACGGCGCTGACGAACACGCGCCAGCGGCAGGTCGACCAGCTGACGATCGATCAGAATCGAGCCTCGCTCGAAGAGGCCCGCGCGAACGTGCAGCTGCTCGAAGCGCAGATCGCGCAGTCGTCGGTCGTCGCGCCCTACGACGGCCAGATCACGGAGCGGCTTCTCGACCCGGGTGCCTACGCCGGCGCGAGCACGCCGCTGCTGCAGCTCTCCGAGGTGCGCACGGTCTACGTCGTGGCGAACGTTCCCGACGTCGATCTGCCCTACGTCGCCCCGGGTAAGGCCGTCACGTTCACCACGTCGACGCTTCCGGGGCGCACATTTCACGGCACCGTATACGACGTCAACACCACGCCGACCGCGGGCACCCTCTCGTACCGCGTGCGCCTCAAGCAGCCCAATCCCGATCTGACGCTGCGCGGCGGGATGCTCGTCTCCGTCACGACGCTCGCGCAGCGGCATACGAATACGACCATCGTGCCGCGCAGCGCGGTCGTGACGGGCGACTCGAGTTCGTCGATCTATACGATCGACGGCGGCAAAGCGAAGGCGATCCCGGTCAAGCTCGGGCTGCAGACCGACTCGCAGACCGAGGTCCTCGGCTCGGGCGTCGACAGCGCGATGACGATCATCACGACGCAGCCCAACGGCCTGCGCGACGGCGCACCCGTGACGGTCGCGAGCCCCGCCGCGGCGGTGAAGTAGCGCATGTTCGCCATCTTCGTCAGACGTCCGATCCTCGCGGGCGTCATCTCCGCGCTCATCTTCCTCGTCGGTCTCGTTTCCATTCCGACGCTTCCGATCGCGCAGTATCCGCAGATCGCGCCGCCGCAGGTCGTCGTTACGAGCACGTACATCGGCGCCGACGCGCAGACGGTCGAATCGGCCGTCACGAACCCGCTCGAAGAACAGATCAACGGCGTGCAAGACATGCAGTACATCTCGTCGTCGAGCAGCAGCGCCGGAACGTCGACGATCACGGTCACGTTCAACCCGTCGCGCAACATCGATCTCGCCGCGGTCGACGTGCAGAACCGCGTTCAGGACGCGCAGGGCCAACTGCCGGCCTCGGTCACGCAATCGGGCGTTCAGATCACGAAGACGTCGGGCTCGTTCATCATGGCGATCGCGTTCACGTCGAGCGATCCCAACGAGACGCTCCTCGATCTGAGCAACTTCCTCGACCGCAACGTCAAGGATCCGCTGCTGCGCATCAACGGAATGAGTTCGGCGACGATCTTCGGCGAGCGCAAGTACGCGATGCGCATCTGGCTCGATCCGCGCAAGCTGCAATTCTACGGCCTCGGTCCGGCCGACGTGACGAGCGCGGTCGCGGCGCAGAACGTCCAGGTCCCCGCGGGCCAGATCGGCGCGGAGCCCTCGTCCGATCAGGTGCAGTACACGACGACCGTCCACGTTCCGGGCCAGCTCGCGACGGCGGCCGCGTTCGGGCGCATCATCGTAAAGCACGGCGCGAACGGGTCGATCGTGCGGCTCTCGCAGGTCGCGCGCACCGAACTCGGTGCCGATAGCTACACGACGAACCTGTACTTCAAGAACAAAGCGACGATCGGCATGGGCATCCAGCAGAACAGCGGCGCGAACACGCTCACGCTCGCGAGCGATATCCGCGCGCGGCTCGCGCAGCTCAAGCCGACGTTCCCGGCGGGCGTCGACTACTCGATCCCCTACGACACGTCGCTCTTCGTGCGCGAATCGACGAACGAAGTCATCATCACGCTGATCATCGCGATCCTCTTGGTCGTCGCGACGATCTATCTGTTCTTGCAGGATCTGCGAACGACGTTCATCCCGGTCATCACGATCCCGATCTCGCTCGTCGGCACGTTCGCGTTCGTGAAGGCGTTCGGATTCTCGATCAATTCGCTCGTGCTCTTCGGGATCACGCTCGCGACGGGGCTCGTCGTCGACGATGCGATCGTCGTCATCGAGAACATCACGCGCGTCATCGAGACCTCGAAGGATCGCTCGCGCCAGGACGCCACGATCGAGGGCTTACGCGAGATCGTCGGTGCCGTGATCGCGACCTCGCTCGTGCTGCTCGCGGTCTTCGTGCCGACGGCGCTCCTGCCCGGAACGACGGGCGAGATCTACAAGCAGTTCGCGCTCACGATCGCGTTCTCGATCGCGATCTCGGCGCTCGTCGCCGTCACGCTGACGCCGGCCCTCGCGGCGATCCTCATCGGCGATTCCGAGAAGCCGAAGTTCGTCCTCTTCCGGATCTTCAATCGCGGGCTCGATCGCCTACGCGATTTCTACCGGCGCACGCTTCCCGCGATCATCCGGCTGCGTTACCTCGTGGCGCTCGCGCTCGTGGCCGTCCTCGGCGCGACCTATCTGCTCTCGATCCTCACGCCGACCGGCTTCATCCCCGACGAAGACCAGGGCGTCCTCTTCGGGCTCGTGCAAGCGCCCGAAGGCTCGTCGCTCAACGTCACGGACGATGCGATCAAGCAGATCGAGAAGATCGCCGAAGGCAACCCGAACGTCGTCTCGGTGTTCGCGGTCGCGGGCTCGTCGTTCGGCGCGAACGCGCCCAATCAAGGGCTCGTGTTCCTCCAGCTCAAGCCGTGGGGCGACCGCAAGGGCGCGGCCGACTCCGCACAAGGCGTGCTCGCCGATCTGTCGCCGAAACTCGGCGCGCTCAGCTCGGCGTCGGTGCAGCTCTTCAACCCGCCCGCGATTCAAGGCCTCGGCACGCAGAGCGGCTTCGATTACCAGCTCGAAGACAAGGGCGCGGGGCCGATCGCCGGCCTCGAAGCGCA
>CAZZZK010000021.1:12839-17058 GCA_964658555.1 Vulcanimicrobiota bacterium
CGGTAAGCTCATCGGCGCCGCGAACGCATCGAGCGATCTCAAGGCCGTCTACACGACGTTCCGCGGCACGTCACCCACTTACGAGGCGACGGTGAAACGCGGCCAGGTGGAGCAGCTCGGCGCGGCGGTCGGCGACGTCTTCACCGCGATCTCGACCGCGTTCGGCAGCGACTACGTCAACAATTTCACGTATAAGAATCGCACGTACAAGGTGTACGTGCAGAACGACGCGCCGTTCCGTTCCCAGCGCAGCGATCTCATGGGCGTGAACGTGCCGAACTCCGGCGTCACCTCGAATCAGACGTCGCTCGGGACGACCTCGACGACCACGACGCCGACGACCGGCACGACGTCGACGAGTTCGATCGCCTCGGGAACCTCGACGATCCCGCTCGCGAGCGTCCTCGGTCTGCAGTCGACGCAGCAGCCGCCGAACATCACGCACTATCAGCTCTTCCGGTCCGTCGAGATCCAAGGCAGCCCCGGTGCGGGTAAGAGCTCGGGCCAGGCGTTGACCGCGATGCAGGATCTCTCGAAGAAACTGCTCTCGCCCGGCTTCTCGTACGACTGGACCGGGATCTCGCTCGACGAGACGTCGTCCGGGTCGGCGACGCTCCTCATCTTCGGCATGGGTATCGTCGTCGTTTTCCTCGTCCTCGCGGCGCTCTACGAGAGCCTCGGCGATCCGCTCGTCATCCTGCTCTCGGTCCCGGCGGCGCTGCTCGGCGCGTTCGGCGCGCTCGATCTGCGCGGCATCCAGAGCGACGTCTACGCGCAGGTCGGCTTCGTGATGCTCATCGGCCTGGCCGCGAAAAACGCGATCCTGATCGTCGAGTTCGCGAACCAGCAGCGCGAAGAGGGCAAGCCGCTCGTCGAGGCCGTCATCGAAGCGTCGGCGACGCGCCTGCGCCCGATCCTCATGACGTCGATCGCGTTCATCCTCGGCCTGCTGCCGCTCGTCTTCGCGACCGGCGCCGGCGCCGCGAGCCGCCACTCGCTCGGCACGGCCGTCATCGGGGGCATGCTCGTCTCGACGTTCCTCAACCTGATCGTCGTCCCGGCGCTCTACGTCATCATCAACGAACTCGGCGACCGCCTCAAGGGCCGTTCCGGGAAGCCTCGTCAACAGCGCCCGGACACGGGCGGCGCGCCGGCCGCGCCGTAGACCGGACGCCCTCGGCTTCGTCGACGCCGCGCTCGCCTACGAGCCGCGCGATGCGGACGGCGCGCTCGCGAGCGCGAACGTCGTCATCGCATGGGTTCGCGAGGATCTTCCGATCGATGCCGGTGACGGCTCGTGCGGCGTTCGAGCGGACGCGTTCGCCTTATCGTTTGCCGGGGGCGACGTCGGAGAGTTCGTTGACGAGCGGGAGCCACGCGCGGCCGTCGCGCGCGAGCAGGAGCGACGACGTGCTCGGACCGTCGCTTCCGGCCGCGTAGGCGTCGACCGAGCCTTCGCCCTTCGCCCACGAATCGAGGACCGGCTGCACGGCATGCCAGCCGGTCTCGATGTGATCGGCGCGTTGGAACAGCGTCGCATCGCCGCGCATGCAATCGAAGATGAGCGTCTCGTATCCGACGTTGGGCGGCTCGTCGAAAAAATCGTCGTACCGGAACGACGTCGCGACGCGCCCGAGCTTCATCGTCGGCCCCGGGATCTTCACGCTGAACTGCGTCGACATCCCCTGCAGCGGATCGATCTGCAGCGTCATCACGTTCGGCTGCATCTCGTCGACCGGCGTATCGCGGAAGAGTTGATAGGGCGCGGATTTGAAGTGGATCGCGATCGTCGTCAGCCGCGTTCGCAGGCGCTTGCCGGTGCGCAGGTAGAACGGCACGCCGCTCCAGCGCCAATTTTCGATGCGGACCTTCATCGCCGCGTACGTCTCGGTCGTGCTCGCGGGCGAGACGCCGTGCTCGTCGCGATAGCCCGCGACCTCCGTCCCGTCGATCGCGCCGGCCGCGTATTGGCCGCGGACGACGTCGGCGGGGCGCACCGGCTGCACGGCGCCGAGCAGCGTGCTCTTGGCATCCCGGACGGCTTGCGCGTCGAACGAATTCGGCGGCTCCATCGCGGTCGTGGCGAGCATCTGGAAGAGATGGTTCGGGATCATGTCGCGCAGGGCGCCCGTCGCTTCGTAGAAGCCGGCGCGCTGTTCGACGCCGACCGTCTCCGCGGCCGTGATCTGCACGTGATCGACGTATTCGCGCCGCCACGTCGGTTCGTAGAGTCCGTTTCCGAAGCGCAGCGCCATGATGCTCTGCACCGCTTCCTTGCCGAGGAAGTGATCGATGCGATAGACCTGACGCTCGTCCATCACGGCGAGGATTCGCGCGTCGAGCGCCTTCGCCGAGGCCTCGTCCGAACCGAACGGCTTCTCGACGATCACGCGCCGGAACGCGCCGGCCGGCGCGTCGAGAAGACGCGCCGCGCCGAGATTGTCGACGATCGGGCCGAAGAATCGCGGCGAGACGGCGAGGTAGAAGATCGCACTCGCGCAGCGGGTCGTGCGTTCGATCTCCGAGAGCGTCTCATCGATCTTCTTGAAGCTCTGCGCGTCTTCGAAGTCGGCCGCCACGTAGTGCAGGCGGCTCGTGATGAACGACCACGTCGATTCGTCGAGGGCGGAGGGATGGAACGCGCCGGAGCGGGCGCCGACGAACGACCGCATCGTCTCGGTGAGGCTCTGCCCCCACTCCTTCGCGGAGCTCGCGTTGTGATCGACGCCGACGATCGAGAACCCGTCGGGCAAGAGCGAACTCGCGGCGAGATCGTAGAGCGCCGGCATGAGCAGCCGCTTCGTGAGATCGCCGCCCGCGCCGAAGATGACGATCGTGCACGGCGGTGCGGGTTTGGTCCCGGAATTCGAGCCGGGCTTCGCGTTGATCTCGTCGATCGTGCGCGGGGGCGTCGTGATGCTCACGGGACTCTCCTGACGTGTCCCTCTGCGCTTGCCGACAAGCGCCGAATCCTAAACGGATCGCGCCTCGCGCGGAGCGTTCGCGGCCGAACGGCGCTCGGGCCGCGGCTCGGCCGCGTCAGTAGTGATAGCCGATCCCGACGTAGCCCGCGGTCTCGTGGATCTCCGACGGCGCGTTCGCACGCGAACGCAGCCGCGTTCCGATCGTGCCGGCATCGACGAAGAACCGCGCCCCGACGCCGAACACCATGCCCGCGCGATAGTGGACGCCGCGATAGCTGACGCCGATCTTCCCCGCGGGCGTCGCGACGTTGCCGCCGAGATTGGAGTACGACATCAGCGTGAAATACGGCGAGAGCCGTTGCGCCATCTGCGGCATGCGGCCGATCCCGTAGCCGAAGCCGGAGAGCGAGCTGTAGCCGTAATCGTTGTACTTCGACATGCGCGCCGCGCCGATGTAGAAGCCGAGCGGCGTACCGAACGCGTACACGTTCTCGAGTTCGGTCTCGCGGGCGTTGAAGGCGGCCACGTTCGTCTGCGAACCCGACGTGCCGACGACCGTCACGCAGCCGGGCTCGCTCGCGTTCGGGCAGGCCGTCGCCGCATCGCGCTGCGCGTGACGGTAGACGTAGGACCGAAAGTCGGTCGTCGTCACGAATTTGATCTTCCGTAGCAACGTCGCTTCGCCGACCGTCCACGCGCCGAACGAGCTCGGCGCGCCTTGAGCCGCGCCCGGATGGAATTCGTTCGCGATCCCCGGCGAGACGGAGATGTCGGCGGCGTAATACGTCTCGCCGCCCTTATAGAACCGGTCGATATCGAAGCGCCGCCGGTGCGGCGCCGGCGATGCGGTCGGAGAGGCGGCCGGGGCCGGCGCCGAGAGCGGGCCGGGCCCCGCCATCGGCGGCGGAAGCGGCGTCGGCAGACTCTCGGGGACTGCGGGTGCCGGCTGCGCGCAAATCGGGGCGGCGGCGAAGCATGCGGCCCAGGCGATAAGAGCGACGAGTGCGATCGGCAGACGAGTCACGCCTCTGCATCTTGCGTCGCGCTCGCTCCCTCCCTGCCGCCGCCGTGCGGCGGGCTCACATTGCTTCGCGATGAAGAGCGCGTCGCGAGGGCATCGAAGAAAAGGTGATGATGCCCATCCGGACGCTTCTCGGTTGTCTTTCCCTGCTGATCCTCGCCGCGTGCGGCGGAGGCGGCGGTACGCCGGCGTCGACCGCGGCCGTCGTGCAGCCGGTCGCGAGCGTCGCACCCGCGGCGTTCGAGAAGAACGGCATGAGCGTCGCCAACAAGGA
>CAZZZK010000022.1:0-16638 GCA_964658555.1 Vulcanimicrobiota bacterium
CCGAAGAGAACGAAACTGCATCGCGGTCGTGGTTCGGTCGACGGAGGGCCGAGCCTACCGAGAGACGGCCGCTCCCGCGACGATCACGGACGCCTTCGACGAGTCGCGCCTCGTCACGACGCGTCGAGCGCGTCGAACGAGGCGGCCGCGACGACCCCGAATGCGAGCCGGAGCAGCAGACCGCGCGCGTACCCTTCCCAGCCCCACGTGCGCGGATCGGTCGCGCCGAGGGCGATGCACGCGCCTTCGCCGAGCACGAACGTCTCCAAGCACAGCGCCGCCGCACCGACCGGCCATCCCGGCCCGCGCAGGCGCGAGCGGACGAAGCCGTAGCCGATGCCTTGGCAGACGCCGTGCACGTAGCCGAGCGCCTCGCCGAAGCCTTCCCAGCGGCTCAGCGACGCCTCGTCGTCGATCGGCCGCGGCGCGAGGCCGGCGCGCGTCGCGATCGCGTGCGCCGCGAGGCGCGGGACCTCGCTCGCCGAGCGGCGCGTCGCCGCCATATCGAGATAGGCGAAGAGGTTGAGCGCGCAGGTTCCGGCTGCTCCGGCAAGCGCACCGTTGACGAGTCGCGATCGCATGGCCCGGCCGTACCCATGCAAGCGCGCAACGGTTCACGATCGAATCATTCTGCGAGGAGCGCCGCGCGCGGAGCAGGAAGCGCGCCGGATCATCACTCTCTGCAGAAGGTGTTCATCTTGCGCGCTCCACGTCGTCTGTTCTTGGCCTCCACTGCGGCCGCCGGAGCCGCACTCCTCGCAGGCCCCGCGATCGCACAATCGCCGTCGTCGAGCGGCCTGACCGCGACGCTGCTCGCGCTCTACAAGCGCCCGAGCGATCCTGCGAAATTCGACGCCTACTACGCCGGCCATCACGCGCCGCTCGCGAAGCAGCTTCCGAATCTGCAGTCGTTTACGATCAGCAAAGCGCTGCCGACGAGTTCGCCGTACTACATGGTCGCGACGCTGATCTTCCCCTCGATGGACGCGCTCAATGCCGCGCTCTCGTCCGATACCGGTAAATCCGTCGTCGCGGATCTCAAGAATTTCGCGCAGGCGGGCGTCGACGTCGTCCCGTTCGAGAACCACCCGGTCTGATTCTCGCGCGGCGGCGCCGGCGTCCGCAGCGCCGGCCTCTCGCGGACGGCTCCCGTCCCGGGTCCGTCGGCGGTCGGACGGGAAATACGCTCGTATGAGCACTCCAACGGAAAACACGACTGCTCCGAATCTCGCCGGCACGTTCCCACTCGGGCGGCGAAGCGTGAAGCGGCTCGGCTACGGTGCGATGCAACTCGCGGGCAAAGGCGTCTTCGGACCGCCGAAGGATCGCCCGGCAGCGCTCGCCGTCCTACGCGAAGCGATCGCGAGCGGGATCGATCACATCGACACGAGCGATTTCTACGGCCCGCACGTCACGAACGAGATCATCCGCGAAGCGCTGCACCCGTATCCGGACGACCTCGTCATCGTCACGAAGGTCGGCGCGGTGCGCGGAAACGACGCGTCATGGAAGCCCGCGATGAAACCGGCCGACCTCACGCTCGCCGTGCACGACAACCTGCGCAATCTCGGCCTCGAAGCGCTCGACGTCGTCAACCTGCGATTCATGGGCGACGGGCACGGCCCGAGCGAGGGATCGATCGAGGCGCCGCTCGAGGCACTCGTCAAGCTACAGGAGCAGGGCCTCATCCGCCACATCGGCCTCAGCAACGTCACGACGGCGCAGATCGAGCAGGGCCGCGGTATGGCCGAGATCGTCTGCGTGCAGAACCAGTACAACGTCGCCCACCGTGAAGACGACGCGATGATCGATACGCTCGCCGCAAACGGTATCGCGTACGTGCCGTTCTTCCCGCTCGGCGGCTTCACGCCGCTGCAATCGTCGACGCTCTCGGATGTTGCGACGAAGCTCGGAGCGACGCCGATGCAAGTCGCGCTCGCGTGGCTGCTGCAGCGCTCGCCGAACGTGCTGCTCATTCCGGGCACGTCGTCGATCGCGCATCTGCGCGAGAACATCGCTGCCGCGTCGCTCGAGTTGCCCGCCGATGCGATCGCGGCACTCGACGGAATCGCGGCGTAATCGCGCGGCGCGCAGTCGTGCGGCACGCAACCGTGCGGTACGCGTGCGTCGCACGACTCGCGTGCGACGCACGTCGCTCACGCGCTCGGGAGCGAGAACTCCGGGAAGGCGGGGAGGCCGGACTGGAAGGTCAGGGCTCCCGAGGCTTCGTCGTATTCGACGAGGACGCTCGCGCCGTCGCGAATTTCGCCCGCGAGGATCTTGCGGCCGAGTGCCGTTTCGAGCTCGCGTTGCACCGCGCGCTTGATCGGCCGCGCGCCGTACGTCGGATCGTAGCCGACCGCGACGAGATGCCGGAGCGCTCCCGCCGAGACGTCGAGCGTGATCCGCCGATCTGCGAGCCGCGCACGCAGCCGATCGATCTGCAGTGAAACGATGCGATCGAGCTGCGCTTCGCCGAGCGCCCGGAAGACGACCGTCTCGTCGACGCGGTTCAGAAACTCCGGCCGGAAGCTGCGCCGCAGTTCGTCGAGCACCGTCGCCCGCATCACCGCATAGCCCGCCGGATCTTCGTCGTGATAGTCGAGGATTCGATTGCTGCCGATGTTCGACGTCATGATGAGGATCGTGTTCTTGAAATCGACGGTGCGGCCCTGACCGTCCGTGAGCCGGCCGTCGTCGAGGATCTGCAGAAAGACGTTGAACACGTCGGGCGACGCCTTCTCGATCTCGTCGAAGAGCACGACGCTGAACGGCTTGCGGCGCACGGCTTCGGTGAGCTGACCGCCCTCGTCGTAGCCGACGTATCCCGGCGGCGCGCCGATGAGCCGCGAGACCGAATGCTTCTCGCCGTACTCCGACATGTCGATGCGGACGAGCGCCTTCTCGTCGTCGAAGAGATACTCGGCGAGCGCACGCGCGAGCTCGGTCTTGCCGACGCCCGTCGGCCCGAGGAAGATGAACGAGCCGATCGGCCGGTTCGGATCCGAGAGTCCGCTGCGTGAACGGATGACGGCTTCGGCGACCGCGAGGACCGCTTCGTCTTGGCCGATGACGCGCTCGTGGAGCTCGTCGTCGAGCTTGAGGAGCTTCTTCATCTCGCCTTCGAGCAGCTTCGCGACGGGGATGCCCGTCCAGCGCGCGACGACGCCCGCGATGTCGTCTTCGTCGACTTCTTCTTTGAGCAGGCGCGTGCCGGCATCGCTCGCGAGCTGCGCTTCGGCGGCCGCGAGCGTGCGCTCGAGTTCGGCGAGCTTGCCGTAGCGCAACTGCGCGGCCGCGTTGAGGTCGTACGCGCGTTCCGCTCGTTCGATCTCGTTACGCGTCGCGTCGATCTGGACGCGAACGTCGCGCATCGAACGGACCGCTTCTTTCTCCGCTTGCCAACGCGCGGCGACGCCGTCGGTCGACGAGCGCAGCTCCGCGATCTCGTGCTCGATCTTCTCCAGGCGACGCTTCGAATTGTCGTCGTCTTCCTTACGCAGCGCCTCGCGCTCGATCTCGAGCTGCATCGTGCGACGCTGCGCCTCGTCGAGTTCTTGCGGCATCGAATCGATCTCGGTACGCAGCTTCGCCGCCGCTTCGTCCACGAGATCGATCGCCTTGTCGGGCAAGAAGCGGTCCGCGATGTACCGGTTGGAAAGCACGGCCGCCGCGACGAGCGACGCATCCTTGATGCGCACGCCGTGATGCACTTCGTAGCGCTCGCGCAATCCGCGTAAGATGGAGATCGTGTCTTCGACGCTCGGCTGATCGACGAAGACCGGCTGGAAGCGCCGCTCGAGCGCGGCGTCCTTCTCGATGTATTTACGGTACTCGTCGAGCGTGGTCGCGCCGACGAGATGGAGTTCGCCGCGCGCGAGGAGCGGCTTGAGCAGGTTGCCCGCGTCCATCGAACCTTCGGATTTGCCCGCGCCGACGACGTTGTGGATCTCGTCGATGAAGAGCAGCACGCGGCCCTCGGAGGACTGCACGTCCTTGAGGACGGCCTTGAGCCGCTCTTCGAATTCCCCGCGGAACTTCGCGCCCGCGATCAGCGCGCCCATGTCGAGCGAGACGATCCGCTTGTCTTTGAGCGACTCCGGGACGTCGCCGCGGACGATGCGCTGCGCGAGCCCTTCCACGATCGCCGTCTTGCCGACGCCGGGCTCGCCGATGAGTACGGGATTATTTTTCGTGCGGCGCGAGAGCACTTGCACGACGCGCCGGATCTCCTCATCGCGGCCGATCACCGGATCGAGTTTCCCGGCGGCCGCGGCGATCGTGAGATCCTGGCCGTAGCGCTCGAGGGACTGATAGGTGCCCTCGGGGTTCTGCGTCGTGACGCGCTGGTTGCCGCGCACGTCGCGTAGCGCGCCGAGCATGCCGTCGCGGGTCACGCCGTTCTCGCGGAGCAGCTTGCCCGTCGCGCCGGAGTCGTCGATGAGGGCGAGCAGCAGATGCTCGACCGAGACGTAGTCGTCGGTGAGCTTCGTCGCCTCGTCGGCGGCGCGGACGAGCAGGCGCGACGCGGCGCCCGAAAGCTGGGGCGAGACGTCGCCCGAGCCGGAGAGCTTGGGCAGCCGCCCGAGCGCGCCTTCCAAGGCGACGTTCAGGCGCTTCGGCTCCACATTCGCCTTCGCGAGCAGGGCCGGCACCACGCCGTCGGCGCGATCGAGCAACGCTGCGAGCACGTGCTCCGGTTCGACGCTCGGATTCCGCTCCCGAAGGGCCCGCGAGAAGGCATCGTTGAGCGCCTCGCGGACGCGCTCGGTCATCTTATCGACGTTCATCTAGCACTCTACAACCACGAGTGCTAGTACGGTGGTTGCGGGTCTCGTTCGCCGTATGTCCCGGCTCTCCCGAGACGAGCCGGATGTATGAGCTCGAGGATCGCCGTCGCCCCGGCTTCGAACGGGATCCGCTGGTCGATTGGCAGGCCATGACAATCGCATCCCGGACGATCGGCCGTAACGTGGCCCGGAAGTACGCAAGACGTTCCGAATCGAGTTATGTCGAATTCGTAGCAAGGAGCAGCAACGCGATGATCTTCGCCGTCGACGCAGTCGTATCACGAGGAACGCATGCCCGGTGCCGAATGTATCGGTTCGGGCTCGTTTTTATGATCGTGATGAGCCTGTCGACCGTGTCGGCTGGCCATCATGCGTCGGCTGCTCAATCATCGCAGAGAGCCAAGCTCAGCTATACGACAACCGTATCGCAACTGAGCGAGCACGTTCACTTTCCAATCTACTTGCCGTCGCGCATACCGCCCGAACTAGGTCCGCTGGAGATCATGACGGGTCAGATATCGTACTATAAGTATTCGGTAGAATTCGACACGCTGCGCGAATGCGCGCAGCCATTATCATGCGTCATGGTCGAAATCATCGGCGCTGCAGACGCTTTCGAGAATACCCCACCACTCTCGGGCATTCCATACACCTTGCATAATGGCGTGACGGGATTCGCCGGTGTTCGCGAGTGCGGCGTGATTGGATGCAGCAGAGTGACGCTTGTCTTTGAAGTGAAGCACCATGTCTACGATGTGGAAGTCGAACTGGGCTCCGTCGCCGAAGCCGTCGCGATCGCGAATTCCATGATCGAGGTGTTTCCCGGACGGCGTCCGATCGTTTTTGACAGAACGAAATACGTTAACTCAGGCTTTTGAGCTTGCCCAGCATGTATGCGTCGGCAGGCATCGTGCGCGGTTCGTATCCGTTTTCGAGAGCGGCCCCGCAAGTGGTGTTCACCGATGAACGCAGACGACGGCTTCGTGCTCGAATCACAATCGTTAAATCAGCCTCTACGAGATCGTAGCGGTTGCGCCGAGCAGCCGGCTTCGACCAAACGCTTTACGATAGCCGATCCGCAACGTATGCCCGGGTCTCGTCGTCGAGAATGCAGATCGTCGTGCCGCGCATACCGCGCGTCAGCAAGACGCGATACGTGTTCTTAACGACGTCGATGAAACGGGCGCCGCTGCCTCGCTTCATGCCGCGGTCGCGCGACGCCGACGGCTGGCCCACCCACGCACCGTCGCGTATCACGAGGTCGTCGCCCCAAATCACCCCGGCATGCGCGAACTCGAACCCCTGCGCGGTGTAGATGCACCCGACTTGATGCTCGCCACCGGGGTCGGTCGCCCAGAACTGCGCGGTGGGGATGCCTGGCGCGAGCTTGCGTGCGTCCGGCTTTGCGTTCCACGGCCGGCGGAACTCGCCGATCGTCACGTCGGCGACGAGCGTGCCGTCCGGTCGCGGATCGGACCACGGCCAGCAAAAGCCCGCCATCATCCGCGCGCCCTCGCCTTCGGTATTGCGCCGCATGATCTGACGCTCGAGCTCCGCCGGGTCGGCGACGAGCCGCACGTCATACACGCCCGCCTCGAGCCGGGCGACGCCGGTCTTGCGGATCTCGAGCAGCTGATCGACCCAGTCGATATACTCATCCGACCCCGCGCACCGGAACTGCGTCCGCAGATCGATCTTCTCGAGACGCGCGTCGTGGCGAACGGCCGCCTCGCGCAAATACGTGCTGCTGCCGACTTCGTCGGCACGCACCGCTTGATGGTCGTCGAGAAAGAATACCGATACGCGCGCCGCATCGACGATTTCGTCGATCTGCGCCCGATCCGACGTCTTGTCTTTCTTCGTGAAGCGATTGTTGCTCGTCGCGCGGATACGGTGCGCTTCGTCGGCGATCACGACGTCGACGCTGTCCGCCGGCGCCTCGCCGAAATTATTGAAGTACCGGATCTGCGCGCTGCTGCGCCGTCCGAGGGCGTGCCGGATGTTCTCGGTGAACGCCTTGCTGCCGGTCGCATGCTGCGCGTTGACGCCCATTTTGCAAAGCGTCCCGAGCAGGTTGAGCGCGATCACCGACTTGCCGGTCCCCGGACCGCCCGTGACCACGACGATCGCCTTGCCGCGCCTCTTCTCTTTCTGCGCGCGGCGGACCATCGCGAGCACCGCCTCGTACGCGACGAGCTGATCGTCGATCAGCCGATAGCGCCGCTCGCCGCGCACCATCGCCGCCGTCTGCTCGAGCAAGTTGCGCGTCGGCGCGTGTTTTCCGGCGAGCGCGCGCTGCATCACCGGCATGCCGCCGCCACCGCCAACCGTCTCGTGGAAGAGCGCTCGAAAGCGATCCGCGTCGTGGCTGAGATACATCGGCACGCGCCCGAGCACATCCGCGAATTTCGCATCCTCGAGCACGCCCGCCGCTCCGGGATGCATGTTGTGCAGCCACGCGCACGGTACGATCGCGACGCCGTCCTGCGCCGAATCGAACGCCGTATTCATGTCCTGCAAATACTCGGCATACGAGAGCGCTTGGAGACACGGATGCAGCACCTTGCGCGGAGCGCCGCCGAGATACGTCTCGACGCAGCCGTCGAAGTCGCTCGCCGCCGCCGACGTCCACTGCTTGAGCTCGACGAGGACGCTGCTCTGCCGGCCTGTGGGCGAGCGCCCGAACACGAACGCGTCGAGCCGCGCGGAGCTGAGCGGCAGCTGCATCTCGAGCACGACGCCGTGATCGCGCACGCCCGAGTAGCGGAGCTGATTCGCGAGCGCGCTCAGCGAGTTGCGCCACGCGGTAAACTCCGACGCCGACGCGCGAAAGCGATAGTAATCGTAGAACGAGTCGCCGAGCTTCGATGCGATCTGCTGCTGCGTCGCCTCGTCGATAAACGTTTCGCTCGAGCCCGCGAAAAGCTGCATGCCGCCGCTCGAACCTCGCTACGTCGAAGGAACGTCGAGCGTTCCGTAGAGCCGGTCGACCGCGGCGTTCTCGGCGTACCGAGCGTCGCGTTCGCGCGTCACGACGGTAACCCGGCGCGCGGCGGTATCGGCGTACACGTAGGTCAGTACTCTTTCCCGGCACCTCTGGCGGGGATCGAGGTCGGCACGCCGGGGGTTCCGATGTACGTGACGACGAGTATCGTCGGCCGATTGCCGGTCACCCCGCGGTGAACGCCGTTCACCGTCTCGCCGAAGGCCTCACCCGCGTGGAACGTCCGGCGTTTCCCCGTCTTGCCGTCTTCGAGCGTGATCGATCCGGCTGCGACGTAGCCGACCTCCGGGATCGGATGGGTGTGCCACGGCAACGCCGTGTGCGGCGGGATCGTGAGCTTCATCGTCGTCAACTGCGGCCGGCTTGCCGGATATCGCGTGTACGGCGAGCCGTTCCAGGCGCTGCTCGTTTCGAGTAAGACCTGTTTCTGCGCGGCATGCGTCGTTTGGGCGAGAGCCGTTCCACCAGTAGCGAACGCCGCGATTAGTGCGAGGCTCACGATACGAGATAGGTTTAACATCGCTCGAACCTTCCCCCGATGCAATCGTCGTTCCGCTGCGATCTCGGATCGCGGCGCGTCACGGTGGACCGGGGACGCGCGAGAATCCGATGAAACGCGACGCTCTACGATGAGCGAACAGCGGTATCGAATCGAGCTCGAGAGCGTCATCCGAGCATTTCCGCCGGGCATCGGGATGCCGCCGCTTCTCGGCGACTTCGCCGCATGGCTCGCCGAGCAACGGTGGGGCAGCGTCGGCGCCTTCGCGCTCGTCGGCAGGCGTAGCGACGACGCGCCGATCGTGGACGGCGCGCCGCTGCGCGACGAGTTCGCGCTCTTTCTCCGCATGCCCGACGGCGGAGTCGGAGGCTTCTGGTACGGCGGCGCGGCGAACGCGGAGCCGCCCGTCGCGATGCTCGGCTCCGAGGGCGATGCGGAGATCGTTGCCGACTCGCTCGCGGCGTTTCTCGCCCGCATCGCGCTTCGCGACTTCAGCGCGTACTCGCCGTGGGGCGACTTTCCGGCGGACGATCGCCGGTTCGCCGCGGACGACGACGCCGTCGATGCGACGCCGCAGCTCGCCGCGTGGCTCTGCGAGCGGCTCGGCGTCGTGCGGCTCGAGCCGCTGCTGGTCCCCGATCCGGCGCGCGCGGATCTCGGTGCGCGAATGCTCGCGTGGACCGAGTCGCGCGAAACGTACTGGGCGGCGCACCCGACGATGCGGACGCTCGCGACCCTCCTCGCCGCCCACGCGCCGCCGCACGATGCGAAGCCCTGGACGAGCACGAACTTCCGTTGCCGCTTCGGCGACGCGGGCGCGTTCGAGGCAATCGTCTTCCGAAACGGCCCGACGCCGATCCCCGAAGCGCTGGCGATCGAGCCGATCGTGCGCGATCTCCGCGAGGAAATGGCGCGCGAGATGCCGCGGCTCGGCCGCTGGCGCGAGCTCGGCCTCGCGCTGCACGCGGATTTTCGCATCTTGCCGAGGTTCGTCTATCCCTAGGCGATACCGACGCCTCGATCCGTGACGGCCGCTACGGAACATCGCGGCGGCCAGGGGGCGGCGAGCGAAAACGATGAAGGATGCGTGACCGGGGCGCGGGCCATGCGGTGGCATCGTCTCGGTCGCGAATGCGTCGCCCGAAGACGCGAGAGGATGGCAGAATATGGGTCCATATCCGCACGATGCGCCGCCGGCGACCATCTCCGAAAGCAATCCGGCCGGGACGGACGGTTTCGAATTCGTCGAGTTCGCGCATCCCGATCCCACCGCGCTCGAAGCGCTCTTCGAGCGGATGGGATTTACCGCGGTCGCGAAGCATAAGCGCAAAGCGATCGTGCTCTGGCGTCAGGGCGGCATCAATTTCCTCGCGAACTCGGAACCGGATTCGCTCGCCGTCGAGTACGCGGCGCAGCACGGCCCGTGCGCGTCGTCGATGGCATGGCGCGTGGTCGATGCGCAGCACGCGCGGCGGCACGCCGTCGAGGCGGGTGCGGAGGCGATCGACGCCGACGAGCGCACGTCGATCGACGCGCCCGCGATTCGCGGCATCGGTGGTTCGCTGCTGTACTTTATCGACCGTCCCGAAGACGGCACGTCGCCGTACGACGACGAGTTCGACTGGCTCGCCGAGCGCGACCCGAGCCCGCCGGGCGCGGATCTCTTCTACATCGACCACCTCACGCACAACGTCCACCGCGGACGGATGAACGCGTGGGCGATCGATTTCTATCAGAAGCTCTTCGGCTTCACGCAGACGCGCTTCTTCGATATCGAAGGGAAGCTGACCGGGCTCTTCTCGCGCGCGATGACGAGCCCGTGCGGGAAGATCCGCATCCCGATCAACGAGTCGGCGGACGAGAAGAGTCAGATCGAAGAGTACCTGCGCGACTACAACGGCGAGGGCATCCAGCACGTCGCGTGCGGCTCGCGAGACATCTACCGCAGCATCGACGAGCTGCGCGGCCGCGGCCTCGCCTTCATGCCCGCGCCGCCGGCGGCGTATTTCGAGCGGATCGATGCGCGCGTGCCGGGGCACGGCGAGCCGGTCGAACGTCTGGCCGAGCGCGGCATCCTGCTCGACGGCGAGGGCGTCGTCGGCGGGGCCGAGACGAAGGTCTTGCTGCAGATATTCTCGGCGACGGTGCTCGGCCCGATCTTCTTCGAATTCATCCAACGTAAGGGCGACGACGGCTTCGGCGAGGGAAATTTCCGCGCGCTCTTCGAGTCGATCGAAGAGGATCAGATTCGGCGGGGCGTGCTCGCCGCGCCGGCCGCGACATGACGCCCGGCTCGCCCGCGTATCAATCCGGTTTCGGCAACGAATTCGCGACCGAAGCGATCGCCGGTGCGCTGCCGGTCGGCCGCAATTCCCCGCAGCGTCCGGCATTCGGCTTGTACGCCGAGCAGTTCTCCGGGACGGCGTTTACGGTGCCCCGGGCATCGAATCGGCGGTCCTGGCTGTATCGGATTCGGCCGACGGCCGTGCACGGTGCGCTCGAGAAACTCGCCGCTCGTCCGGGCACGCTCGCCGGCCGCTTCGACGATCTGCCGGTAACGCCGAATCAGCTCCGCTGGGATCCCTGGGCGTTCCCGGTCGACGCGACGGATTTCATCGACGGCCTCGTGACGTTTGCGGGGAACGGCGACGCGGCGCAGCAGAGCGGTTGCGCCATCCACCTCTATGCGGCGAACCGGTCGATGCGCGACCGGTATTTTGCGAACGCCGACGGCGAGATGCTGATCGTGCCGCAACACGGCCGGCTCCGTTTCGTGACGGAGCTCGGCATCCTCGACGTCGAACCGCAAGAGATCGTCGTGATCCCGCGCGGCATGCGCTTTCGCGTCGACCTGCTCGACGACCGCGCCCGCGGCTACGTCTGCGAGAACTTCGGCGCGCTGCTGCGGCTCCCCGAGCGCGGCCCGATCGGCGCGAACGGCCTCGCGAACCCGCGCGACTTCCTGACGCCGGAAGCGGCCTACGAAGACCTCGCCGGCGACTTCCGGCTCGTCGTGAAGTTTCTCGGAGCGTTGTGGTCGGCGCCGATCGAACATTCGCCGCTCGACGTCGTCGCGTGGCACGGCAATCACGCGCCGTACAAATACGATCTGCGGCGCTTCAATACGATCGGCTCCGTCAGCTACGATCATCCCGACCCCTCGATCTTCTCGGTTCTCACGTCGCCGAGCGATACCGCCGGCGTCGCGAACGTCGACTTCATCATCTTTCCGCCGCGCTGGCTCGTCATGGAAGATACGTTCCGGCCGCCCTACTTTCACCGAAATATCGCGAGCGAATTCATGGGCCTCATCACGGGCGCGTACGACGCGAAAGAGGAAGGCTTCGTCCCCGGCGGCGCGAGCCTCCACAATTGCATGAGCGGGCACGGACCCGATGCCGCGACGTTCGATAAAGCGTCGAACGCGGACACGTCGAAGCCGAACCGCATCGCGGATACGATGGCGTTCATGTTCGAAACGCGCCTCGTGATCCGCCCGACGGCATACGCGATGGAGAGTGCGTATCTGCAGCACGAATACGCACAGACGTGGCGCGGCCTCCGCGCCGCGTTCGCACCGAACTAACGCGCGTCATCGACGCTCAGGACCCTCCGAGCGCTCGCGAATGAGCGTATGAGCGACGATCCGAGAAGCGTCGATGCGAGCGAATTCGGGACGCGCGCTGCGCATCCCGAGGATCCCGATCCGAACGACCCTGCCCTCACCAGCTTCATCGCGGTCTCGCCGGAGTCGCACTTTCCGATACAGAATTTACCGTTCGGCGTTTTCTCGACGCCGAGTAAGCCGTCGAAGCGCGTCGGCGTCGCGATCGGCGATCGCATCCTCGATCTCGCGGTGCTCGAACGAGCCGGCCGGTTACCCGTCGCCGCAGACGCTCGCATCTTCGATCGCGACGACATCCACGCGTTTCTGGAATGCGGACCCGCAGTCTGGAAACGCACGCGACGGCGGATCGGCGCCTTGCTGCGCGGCGATCGCGCGGAACTTCGCGACGATTCCGAGCTCCGTGCCCGAGCGTTCGTTGCGATGGACGACGCGCGGATGCATCTGCCCGTACGTCCGTCGGGATTCACCGACTTCTACTCATCGAAAGAACACGCGACCAACGTCGGCATGCTCTTCCGGGATCCGCAGAAGGCGCTCTTGCCGAACTGGCTCGAGCTCCCCGTGGCGTACAACGGCCGAGCGTCGTCGGTCGTGGTGAGCGGGACGCCGGTACGACGGCCGAGCGGGCAGTTCGCGATCTCCGGTGCCGCACGCCCGGGGTTCGCGCCGACGAGAAAACTCGATTTCGAACTCGAGACGGCCTTCATCGTCGGTGAAGGGAACGCGCTCGGCGAGCCGGTCGACGTCGCCGACGCGGAGCGTCGGATCTTCGGGCTGGTGTTGCTCAACGATTGGACCGCGCGGGATATCCAGCAATGGGAGTATGTTCCGCTCGGACCGTTCAACGGCAAATCGTTCGCGACGTCGATCTCGCCGTGGGTCGTCATGCTCGAAGCGCTCGAACCGTTCCGCGCGGCAGGCCCGCAGCAGGTGCCCGAGCCGCTGCCCTATCTGCGACATCCGGGCGCCAACGGGTACGACATCGCGCTCGAAGTCGCGCTGCGGCCCGGCGCCTCGGGCGCCGCGAGCACGATCTGTCGCGGTAACGCGAAGACCTTGTATTGGAGTATGGCGCAGCAGTTGGCGCATCATACCGTGTCCGGCTGCAACGCTCGGCCCGGAGATCTCATGGGGTCGGGCACGATCAGCGGCGAGGCGATCGATTCCGTCGGCAGCCTCATCGAATGCACGTCGGACGGACGATATCCGCTGCAGCTCGGCGACGGAACGACGCGTACGTATCTCGAGGATGGCGACGAGGTCGTCATGACCGGCTACTGCACCGGCGCGACGTACCGTGTCGGTTTCGGCGAGCTGCGCGGGCGCGTCGTCCCGGCCGCGGCGGCGCCCGGCGACGCCTCGCCGCCGCCACGCGCGCGACCGTGAAGCAACCTCGCAACACACGTCGTCTGCGTCCCCTTCGGAAGTAGAGGAGGTCTACTCACCAGGCGATCGTTCGAAAGCCATACGTCGACGTCTCATACATTTTGACTCGAGGGCCAGTCGAACGCAGCGAAGAGGGACCGTCCTAAAGCGAGACGCAGCCGACTACTTGCATTCCGCCCAGATGTCGTAGGCTCAAAGCACCCGACAGCGAAAATCTCTTTCGAACGCTTAAGATAGCGAGACGCATCCAGTCATGGTCGAGCGATGCCGGTAATCCTCACCCAACGATACGTTGCCGACGAGCCGATGCCGAGATATCGGGACGTCGAGGGCGTCATCTATCATTATCCTCGCACGTACTTCAAGCGCGTGTTACCGGACGAACATTTCGTTTATTACCGTCCCGTTAAGGGCTCGACCGCGTTCGATGCCGGGACGTATTTCGGATTCGGACGATTGGGCATCCCGTATCCCGACCCAATCGACGAGTCGTTACGATTCGTCGACATCAAGAGTTTTCAGCGTTTCCCAACGCCCGTTCCCGTGCGCGGCACAACCTGGGCAGAGACCGGAACGAGCTCGGCACCGCAATTCCAAGCTTCGGTTCGAGAAATTTCCACGTACGATTACCATCGTTTACTGATAATGGGTGGAATGACGCTGACCGACGTCGTGACACTTCCAACGGTTGACGATCTTATCGACGGAATCGTGAGTCCGGTCCTAATGGCGCCGGTCGACGTCTTTCGAACCGCCGAACGTATTCCCGATGGAACGGGCTACGTCTGGCGAGGCGCCGGCTTACCGAATCTCGCCGAAAGCGCCGCCTTACAAGAGCGCGCACGGGCAGATCATCAACAGATCCTTCGAACGATCTCAGACCAGGTCGTTCGCCGAGGCGGCTCTTGGTTCTACAACAATAATATCGATCTGTTCGCTCGTGTTGGTGAAAAGCGGCTCCTGATCGAGGCGAAATCTCTCGTTAACCCAGCCCGCGCCGTCGACCGTATGCGCTATGGCATGGGGCAATTGTTCGACTATCGCGTGCGATACGAAGCAGACGTTGCCGGAGCCGAGCCGGTGCTTGCGTTCGGCACTCCGCCGTCACGAACCGACGCCTGGATCGCCAATATTCTTGACGGTAACGGCGTCTCGCTCGTCGGTCTGATCGATGGATCCTTACGTGCCCTCAACACCCGCGCCGAGCAGCTTCCGCTCTTCTCGTGACGATTGTTAAAACATCGGTGATTCGTACCTGACGTGCAAGCGATCTTTGCAGTGACCGACCCAAGCTGGTTAGCGCATCTCGCTCAGATCGGCGGCGGTGAGGTCAACTTTTGGCAGCCTCGCCCTACACGCGCCGCACAAGAACCGGGAACACCGTACATCTTCAAGATTCGCGGGTCAAATCTCATCGGCGGCTTCGGCTTCTTTTCCTATTGGACGGAGATGCCGCTAGCGATCGCTTGGGAGACGTTCCGTCGAGCGAACGGCGTTGATTCCCTCGCCGATATGCGGGCGAAGGTCGGCAGTCTCCGCCGTACGCATCCCGGCGACGATCGCATCGGGTGTGTCGTGCTTTCAGATACCGTTATTCTTCCGCCTTCGGAGTATGTCGAGGCGCCGCGGGACTGGAAGCAAAACATCGTCCGCATCGCCGGCTACGACATGACTTCCGGTGAAGGTGCTCGTGTTTGGTCGCAGCTTCGAGCACTCGATCATCGGGCGGCTCAACCAACTCAAAGCGCGCTGCTGCAAACACCGGGCGGATATTCGGCTCCATCGCTTGTCGCGGCGCGACGCGGGCAGGGTGCGTTCCGGTTCATGGTCATGGACGCGTACGGCCGACGCTGCGCCGTCACCGGAGAGCGCACGCTGCCGGCTCTTGAAGCAGCACACATTAGGCCTTATGCAGAACTCGCTGCTCACGACATTCGTAACGGCATTCTTCTTCGCAGTGATGTGCACCGGTTGTACGACGCGGGTCTCGTGACAGTGAAGCCCGACCTAACGTTTCGCGTTAGTAGTGCGATCGATCGCGAGTATTCCAACGGAAAGATTTACTACGCATTAGACGGCAAGCCGGTTTCCGTTCCGGATGATCCTGACTGCCGACCGGATCCGGACGCGCTCACGTTGCATGCGAGCGAAGTGTTTCGACCCTAATACGCTTGCAGGGCTTCTGTCAGAGTTCGTCCGACAGGTCGCGCGTATTTACGGTGCTGCACTCGAACGAAGCGGTGAAGCGCGCCTGCTACGACAGTCGCCTAACTCACGCTTCGTCGTTCTGCGCTACCGAGCGATCGAGCTTCAGCAGCGTCGTCATCCGTTTTCCGCCCGTCTTGCCTTCGTCGCCGAAAGCGTTGCTGGACGTCGAACGCGATCGGCAGTGCCCGGCGCAGTGCCGTAAGGCAACTCGCCGTTATCTGCACGCGCTTGGCGCGTTCATCGACCAAGCTCCGGCCGCGAGAGATGAGGCTCCCCTTCTCGAGAGCCCTGAGCATCAACGACACCTGCATCGGGTGGATCTCGGCCAACCGTGCGATCTCCGCTTGCAAAACGGTTTCGCCCGAACGGGCGAGCCACGCCGCCGTCGCGAGCGTCGTGAATTGGAGGTGCGTGAGATCGAGCGGCGCGAGCGCCCGGTCGATCTCGGACTCACGTACTGCCTACGTGCGATCGACGACGGCAATGTGCCGTTCGTCGCGATCCCGGTCTTCCCACACCGCGCATTCCGCCACTCGGCGATCTACATCAACGAGCATAGGGAATGCAGAAGCCGCACCGGTGGCCGTACGGCATAGAGGCGAAGGGCTCGCCACGTATCTCCGCTATCACTACGAGCAAGGGCTCTCGAAGCGCCGCATGACGTGCGAAGACATCATCCGGCGTTCGGCTACGTCGATCAACCGCCGCTCGTGCCGCTGCTCGCCGCGGCCGGCTACGCGCTCGGCGGGCAGACGTGGATCGTGCGGCTGCCAGCCGTCGCCGCGGCCGCCGGCCTCGTCGTGCTCGTCATCGCGTTCGCGCGAGCGCTCGGGGCTCGCGACCTCGCGGCGGCTACGGCCGGGCTCTGTGCGGCGTTCGCACCGATGCTTCTAGGATTGACGGCGACGCTCAACACGACGACGTTCGAGCCGTTCGCATGGACGTTCGTCACCTATGCGCTCGTTCGCGCCGTACGCGACGATGATCGCCGCCTGCTTCCGCTCGCCGGGATCGTCTCCGGGTTGGCGATGGAGGCCAAGTACGCGTTGCCGCTCTGGCTCGCGGCGCTCGCGATCGGGCCGATCACGATGCTCGGCCCCAGGGGCTGGCGGCTCGAGACGAC